>JBGTHR010000287.1:0-7280 GCA_041746095.1 Gammaproteobacteria bacterium
CAACAGGTCCAATTTGGCGGAGTCTATACATTCGATGTCGCCGCGCAACAGCTGCCTAATATGCTGGATGCTCGAATATAAAACGGAGTGAAGTTATAAGACTCTGATGCGTTGGCTGGATCAGCTCAGTGACGAACATTCGAAATCTGCATTTGGATAACAGTAGCCGTTTCCTGTTCTTTCTCTAGCTCACCTGCCTGCTGATTCTCATCACCTTCAATTTGTGCATTATCTGCATCAAGTAACTCTTCAGACTCAGCAATACCAGCCGATAATTCAAGCTCAAGTGCCTCTGGAATGACATCCAGATTGGTGAGTTCTGCCAGGCTGGGCAATTCATCCAATGACTTGAGATCGAAGTAATCCAGGAACTGCCGCGTGCTGCCGTACAGCGCGGGTCGGCCCGGTACATCACGATGACCGACCACACAAATCCATTCACGTTCCTGCAGTGTGCGAATAATATTGGTACTGACGCTGACACCACGGACTTCTTCGATTTCGGCGCGGGTTATCGGCTGTCGATACGCAATCAACGCCAGTGTCTCCAGCAAGGCGCGTGTGTAGCGTGGCGGCCTCTCTTCCCATAAGCGAGAAAGCCATTGCTGCAACTCCTGGCGGGCCTGAAAACGATATCCCGACGCGACCTGCTTGAGTTCATAGCCGCGCCCGTCACACTCCTGCTGCAACGTGTTAAGCGCCTCGCGGATGGCGCTGCGCATATCCTGTGCATCATCCTCGGGAAACAGTTTCACAAGTTTATCGACACTTAGCGGCGTACCAGCAGCCAGCAAGGCGGCCTCGATGATTTGCTTCATCTTACTGATTTCAGTTTTGCCGGATGTTATTTCGCTACAGAGTGTTTCGCCGGTATCCATTCATTCCTCGCTAGTGGCCTCGCTGTTGAAGATGGCCTTGAGATAAATCGGCGCAAACGGTTTGGATTGCACCAGTTCAATGATACGTTCCTTGACCAGCTGCAGTATCGCGAGCAATGTCACCACAACTCCCGCACGTCCTTCCTGCAGACTGAAGAGACTGGTGAATTCGGCAAACTGATTATCCGCAAGCCTCTGCAGAACCCGCGACATGCGTTCACGTACAGACAGCGCTTCGCGCCGAATATGGTGATGAGAAAACATGTCGGCGCGCCGCAGGACATCCTTGAACGCGGACAACACATCGCGCAGGTCTACCTCGGGCAAAGGCTTTTCGCCTTGCAACTCCGGCGGTTGGATGGATAGAGTGAAGATGTCACGTTCGAGTCTGGGTATGGCGTCTATATCCTCTGCAGCCTTTTTAAAGCGCTCATATTCCTGCAGGCGGCGAATCAGTTCGGCGCGTGGGTCATCTTCGTCATTGAGCTCTATTGGCCTCGGTAACAACATCCGCGATTTGATCTCTGCGAGCATCGCCGCCATCAGCAAATACTCGGCTGCGAGTTCAAATCGCATATCCTCCATCAGCTCAATGTACTGCATATACTGGCGGGTGATCTCCGCCACAGGCAGGCTCAGGATATCCAGATTCTGACGTTTTATCAGATATAGCAACAGATCCAGCGGGCCTTCAAAGGCCTCCAGGAAGACCTCAAGCGCATCGGGGGGAATATAGAGGTCTTCGGGAAGCCTGGTGAACGGCTCACCTCTAACCATGGCAAATGGCAATTCGGCCTGGAGATCTATAACAGGCGGGAGCACAGTTTCCGTCATTACAATTTTATGACTGGGTTCATCGGTACATCAGTCCCATTGCCTTGCGCACATCCTCAATGGTATCACGCGCGATATCACGGGCCGCTTCCGTACCCTCGTTAATGATATTACGCACAGAACCCCTGTCTTCCTCATATTCCAGGGCGCGCTCCCGAATCGGCGCCAGCTCTTCCTGCACACTCCCAATTACCTGCTGCTTGCAGTCCACACAACCAATACCAGCCGTGGTGCAACCTTCCTTTACCCAGGATTGCACTTCCTCATCGGAATATACCTTGTGCAGTGACCATACCGGACACTTCTCGGGGTCGCCGGGATCAGTCCTCCGTATGCGCGCTGGATCGGTAGGCATGGTGCGAAGCTTCTTCTCAATGTCTGCCGGATCTTCTCTCAAGGTAATCGTGTTGCCATAAGATTTCGACATCTTCTGACCATCCAGACCGGGCATCTTCGGTGATCGGGTAAGTATAGCGTCGGGCTCAGGAAGAATAATCTTGCCCGATCCTTCCAGATATCCAAACAACCGCTCACGATCTCCCAGCGAGATATTCTGCTGTGTCTCCAGCATGGCGCGTGCCACACCCAGTGACTCTAGCTCACCTTGTTCCTGATATTTACGACGCAACTCATTATAAAGATTCGCATTTTTCTTTCCCATCTTGGTGATGGCTTTTTCTGCCTTTTCCTCGAATCCGGCTTCCCGACCGTAGATATGATTGAACCGCCGGGCAATCTCGCGGGTCAGCTCGATATGCGCCACCTGATCCTCGCCTACCGGCACCAGGCTGGCCTTGTACATCAGGATATCGGCACTCTGTAATAATGGATAGCCTAGAAATCCAAAGGTTGCGAGATCCCGTTCACGTAGTTTCTCCTGTTGGTCTTTGTAACTTGGCACGCGTTCCAGCCAGCCCAGCGGTGTAATCATGGACAACAGCAAACACAGCTCCGCATGCTCCGGGACCCTGGACTGAATAAACAATTTCGCGGCGCCGGGACTCACGCCACAGGCAAGCCAGTCGATGACCATATCCCAGACATTATCCGAGATGACCTGTGAGTCTTCATAATGGGTAGTCAGGGCATGCCAGTCTGCGACAAAAAACAGACACTCATAGCTATGCTGTAATTCTATCCAGCTCTTAAGCACACCGTGATAATGGCCGAGGTGCAGACGACCCGTGGGGCGCATGCCCGAGAGGACACGCTGATTTTGTGTTGGTACTGAACTCATGGTTTGATGGGGGTGTTAATTAGCATGTGCTGCAGGATCATAAAAATAATTGCGCATAATCAAGAAATGCGGAGTTATAGAACCTATTTTTTATTAAACATCTCAAAAAATACTCAATTCAATAAGCCGAAACCTGCAGCAAGCATCAGAATGTCTCCAGCCAGTCTATATCACCCTTGCCATGACGTACAATCTCCGGGTGACCCGATATCAGATCGACTACTGTGGTTGGCTCAATACCGCAATAACCTCCATCAATGACCAGATCCACCATATGCTCCAGGCGCTCTCGAATCTCCTCAGGATCAGTGACAGGCACGTCATCTCCCGGTAACAGCAGCGTGCTGCTCATCAAGGGCTGGGCGAGTTCCTCCAGTAAATGCTGCGTAATGACATGATTCGGCACACGCAGTCCTATGGTCTTACGCTTAGGGGTCTGCAACCGTCTGGGCACTTCATGTGTCGCCTTAAGTAAAAATGTGTACGGCCCAGGAGTCAGCGTCTTTAACAACCGAAATACGGAATTATCCACCTTTGCATAGGTCGCAATCTCGGAGAGATCACGGCATACCAGAGTGAAATGATGTTTTTGATCCAGCTGGCGAATCACTTTGATCCGCTCCATCGCGGTCTTGTCTCCCAAATGGCAGCCCAATGCGTAGCAGGAGTCTGTCGGATAGGCAACCAGTCCACCCTCATGGATTATTTTGACCGCCTGTTTGATCAGACGAGCTTGCGGGTTCTCCGAGTGAATCTGGAAAAACTGGCTCACAGTGATGGTGTTCCGAGGTTATATAATTACGCGCCTGGCAGCAGCACTGGCCTGGCCGATGCGGGATTCTACTGTATTTATAAGTCTTTTATCATGAAATATCGCTGGCGTGACTGCATATTCAGCCGCCATACTATCAGGTAAGATAAGAGGAATTTTATCCTGCAAACTCATAAATGAAGTTCTTATACGATTTTTTCCCGGTTCTGCTGTTTTTTCTGGCTTATAAACTATATGGCGGCATTCCAAATGAAGCGATACAGATTATTAATGCTCTGCCATTGCTGGATCTCACGGCCGGAAAAGCCAGTGATGCCATACTGTTCGCTACCGGTGTGGCGATTATCTCTTCGTTTTTCCAGGTCAGCCTGTTTTGGCTCGTAAACCACCGCTTTGAGAAGTCACACCTGTTGACACTTGTCATTATTTCACTGGCTGGCGGGGCCACCCTGGCGTTTCATGATCCTGTATTTATCAAATGGAAACCCACGATACTCAATGGCTTGTTTGCCATGGTGTTTCTGGGCAGTCAGTTTATCGGCAAAAAATCCATCATTGAACGCATGATGGGTCACGCCATGGCCTTACCTGCTAAGATCTGGAACCGTCTCAATCTGGCGTGGGTGGTATTCTTTATCGCCGGAGCACTGGCAAACCTCTATGTCGCATACAATTTCCGCGAAGAAACATGGGTAAATTTCAAACTGTTTGGTTTGTTGGGATTAACGCTTTTATTCGTAGTGGGTCAGGCAATCTATCTGGCTCGTCATATGCAACCAATAGACGATAAACTTAACTAAGGTAATCACATGCTGTATGCATTTATCAGCGAGGATGTAGAAGATAGTCTGGCGAAACGCCAAGCCGTTCGTGATTCGCACATTACGCGCTTGAAGGACCTTCAGCAACAGGGACGGCTGATTCTGGCTGGCCCTCATCCTGCAATTGACAACCCGGATCCCGGCGAAGCAGGGTTCACGGGCAGTTTGGTAGTCGCCGAATTTGATTCCCTGGATACGGCTCAAGCATGGGGGAAAGAAGACCCGTATTTGACTGCTGGTGTGTATAAATCCCTTATTGTCAAACCATTTAAACATGTTCTACCCTGAGTTAACGCCCTACAACTTTAAACCGAAAGATACTTACTTCAACGAGAACTCATTATGATCAATTCTGTATCCAAGACCTCTGCCGCACTGATACTGGCTGCATTCCTATCGGCATCCTGCTCCAGTGATGTCGAACCCGAACAACAGCAATCAGATACCAGCAATCAACCAGCAGCAGATACTTCGTCAGCAAATGCCTCATCGGCTGACAACTCGGTAGCCAAAGTCAACGATGACTATATTTCCCGTTTAGACCTTGAGAGCTACAAAAGTCAGAAGCAGGCTGCGGCCCCTGGCAGCGTTCTCAATGACGCCGATATTATTGATGAAATGGTTACCATCGAACTGGTCAAACAAGATGCGATTAAGGCGGGCGTAGATCAGCACGAGGATTTCAATACGGCATTAACAAATGCGCGTAACAATCTTCTGGTTAGCTTTCACATGAAAGATATATTTGGTGACATCGAATACAGCGATGAAGAGCTGCAGGAAGAGTATGACGCCCAAATTGCCGGGCAGGGTCGCAATGAGTATAAGGCGATGCATGTTCTGCTGGAAAATGAGAACGATGCCAAAGAGGTTATTCGCCAGCTTGATGAAGGTGCTGACTTTGCTGAACTGGCCAAAGAGAAATCAAAAGATCCATCAGCGGCTTCGGGCGGTGATCTGGGATGGTTCCAGCCCGGCACGATGGTGAAACCCTTTGCCGAGGCGATTGAGTCCATGGAGAAAGGCGCATACAGCAAAACTCCTGTAAACAGTCAATTTGGCTGGCACGTGATCAAGCTGGAAGATATTCGAGACGTACCTCTACCTACAGTGGAGGAAATGAAAAACCAGCTGGTTCCGGCAATCACCAAAAAGAAACTTCAAGCCTACCTGGATGGGCTAAAAGAATCGGGCAGTATAGAGATCCTGGAGACGACAGAAGAAGAGAAACCTGCAGACCCTGAATAAGCCTGTAGATAAACACATTTTCAGGATGTGGGTGACAGAACCGTGGAAACCACTAAAACACGGCGTCACCCTTCATTTTTAGCGCATTACACCGCCACTACTATTCCTGGCTGACTTGAAGCCTGGTGAATTATTTTCCTCTGATCAGCTCCATGAACTCAGCGCGTGTACGCGTGTCTTCTCTGAAGCCACCGAGCATTGAGCTGGTTACCGTCTGGCTGTTCTGCTTTTGAACACCGCGCATCACCATACAGAAGTGACTGGCCTCCATGACCACGGCGACACCATGGGCATCCAGCACCGACATCAGACCTAAGGCGATCTCACTGGTCAGCCGCTCCTGTACTTGCAGCCGTCTGGCAAATACATCAATCACTCGAGCAATCTTGCTGAGTCCGATAATCTTGCCTTTAGGCAAATAGCCGACATGCGCCTTACCAAAGAATGGCAACATATGGTGTTCGCACAAGGAATAAAACTCTATGTCGCGAACGATGACCATTTCCTCACAGTTCTCTTCGAACAGCGCGTCACGCACGACATCCTCAACAGTCAGATTATACCCGCTGGTGAGAAACCCCATCGCCTTGGCGACTCGCTGCGGGGTTCTCAATAGACCTTCACGCTGCGGATCTTCTCCAAGTCGTTCCAATATCAACCGAACACTCTCCTCCATTGGTTTATCAATAACTTCATCCGGCGCCACATCCAGGTTATTGGCATAATGACCTGCAGCAAGCACCTCTATAAATTGTCTGCTCATTTATTTCGTTCTCGACCGTATGGATTAAAGACACCCTGCGCTCGGGCGGCGGGGATCAAGGAGCGTAAAGCAAATGAATTTCCACGTCATCGTTTCAAAAAACACACCTGCCTATATCGAAGAATCTCAGGCTGAAATAGAGATTCCTCAAAGGTTATGTGTTACCGAACATTTGCGATTATTTAACAAGTGCTGTGCAGTCTCTCTCAAGCTGTGTTAAATTTGTAGTTTAATTCTACATTAAAAGCTCAAGTGCATGGTGACTGTAACCCATTAGTTTGGCCAATGTGCATAACTCGTGTGTTGCAGATCTTGCTCACGTGAATCCGAATAATAATTCGGTTGAATCCATTCTCAGAAGAAGGTTTACACTATGTCCCACAACATTCCGCAAGACTCAGTACTAAAACGGCATTATGAAGCCGCGCAGCGCATGGCGGCCGACAGCGATCGCTCTTCTACAAAAGCGGCGCCAACAGAGATCAAACCAAAGCAGGCAGACCCCGTTGCTGCTGCGCCAAGCCAACGAGAGACTGCGGCCTCATCGCACAGCCACAGTCATTCATCTCATAGCCATGACGATGCTCGAGGCGGAGGATTTTTTGGCTGGCTCAAGCGGCTGCTTGGGGGTTAAACACTTAGGCGGCTGAACGGGCCGTTAAACTTCGGGCTGCAGCTGGCAGGAGAGTTACCACATCTGGCTGACACCGTAATTCAGGGGTCATTG
>JBGTHR010000288.1:0-4828 GCA_041746095.1 Gammaproteobacteria bacterium
GTTGTAGACTTCCTGCCAAAAATAAAGTTGGAGGTGGCCATAAGCGCAAGTCTTGTTGAGTCTGTCATAGAGACCATTACCAATGCTTCGCATACCGGCAAGATTGGAGACGGCAAAATATTTATTACAGAAATTGAGGAAGTCATCAGGATCAGAACCGGCGAGAGGGGTTCAGGCGCGCTGTAACTATTTTTTCAGTTTTGCACATATTGATGGAATTAGTCACCGCATGGCTTTGCCATGTGGTGAAACTTTTATTGGGGAGTCTGCATGCAAGTGTTAACTCATAGTACGTTATCAAGAATAATTCTATTCACTTTACTGACGGGATCACCTGCCGCAACAATGGCGGCGGATGCCCTGAATACGGGCGATACGTCCTGGCTGCTAACGTCCACGGCACTCGTTCTGTTCATGACCATTCCGGGACTTTCCATGTTTTATGCCGGGTTGGTGCGCAGCAAAAACGTGCTGTCTGTATTGATGCAGTGTTTTGCAATCACCTGTTTGTCCTCCCTGCTATGGCTACTGTACGGCTACAGCTTTGCGTTCACTGACGGCGGTCAACTCAATAGTTTGATCGGTGGATTTGATGCGACTCTACTTGCGAATGTGACACGGGATTCACTCTCGGGAACCATTCCAGAGAGCGTCTTTGTGATGTTTCAGATGACCTTTGCCATTATAACGCCTGCGCTTATCGTGGGCGCTTTTGCCGAGCGTATGCGATTCTCAGCCATGCTATGGTTTTCGGGTCTGTGGTTTACATTTGTGTATCTGCCCGTTTGCCACTGGGTATGGGGCGGCGGTTGGCTCAGCGAGATGGGTCTGTTGGACTTCGCAGGTGGCACCGTGGTGCATATTACCGCTGGAGTAGGAGCACTTACCGCGGCCATGGTGATCGGACGTCGCAAGGGATTTCCTGAGACTCCCATGCCGCCGCATAATCTCACGATGACAGTGGCTGGCGCCGGTATGCTGTGGGTCGGCTGGTTCGGTTTTAATGCGGGCAGCGCCGTGGCCGCCAACGGCGACGCCGGTATGGCCATGCTGGTTACGCATATCAGTGCCGCAACCGCATCGCTCGCGTGGATGGTGATGGAGTGGCTTCGCTATGGCAGGCCCAGTGTGCTGGGTATAGTGACCGGTATGGTAGCGGGGCTGGGAACGATTACACCGGCCTCGGGATATGTGGGCCCGCTTGGCGCATTTGTTATCGGCCTTAGCGCCGGTATCATCTGTTTTACCGCGACGAGCTTTATCAAGCGAGTGCTCAAGATCGATGATTCGCTGGATGTATTTCCGGTACACGGCGTTGGCGGCATACTGGGAACCATGCTTGCGGGCGTATTTGTCGCCAGCGCCTTTGGCGGTGTTGGTCTGGTAGATGGAAATACCATCGCCGCTCAGGTGGGCGTGCAGGCTACAGGCGTGCTAGCAGTCGTCATATGGACACTAATCGTTACGTTCATCATACTCAAGCTGGTCGATGTCATCGTTGGGCTACGCGTCATGCCCGATCAAGAAACCGAGGGACTGGACATTACCCAGCACGAGGAAAAGGGATACTATCTTTGATAGGTTGAAATAGTCACACACTGAAAATGGGCGCTTCGGCGCCCTTATTTTTGCCTACTGAGTTATGTGTCGATTAATCTCGCGACCAAGCTTGCACCACACGCGAACTTGCGTTGACCAGAGTTGCTCAGGCTAATACGTTTCTTATATCTGCCGCCGCCACGCCGGAATTATGCTTAACAGCAATCACAGTACAGTCCAGTCTGGGTGTGAGATCAGCAAGATTATCCATCGCGAGTTCGTATGTATTGCAGATGTCGTTTAATACTACTGCCCTCAGAGTCAGGTCTTGTTTTGCAATCGCCTCGGCGGTCAGCAGTACGTGGTTGATGCAGCCCAGTCGATTTGCGGCAACGAGTAAAATCGGCAA
Organism: Gammaproteobacteria bacterium; assembly: GCA_041746095.1. Taxonomy (GTDB): domain Bacteria; phylum Pseudomonadota; class Gammaproteobacteria; order JBGTHR01; family JBGTHR01; genus JBGTHR01. The sequence continues at coordinate 1,949 of JBGTHR010000288.1, forward strand.
TCCAAGCTGCCTGGCAAGATCCGCATTCAGGCCATCATGCGTGAGTGGTGAGTAGAAACCGCCAGCCCCTTCGACCAGGAGAAAATCGTCTTCGGTCGCACCTTTGAAGCAGGCCTCAAGCAGCATCGCGAGTGTCAGCTCCACTCCATCCAGTCTTGCCGCACGTTCTGGCGAGACCGGGCGAGTGAATCGATACGGACAAGTCTGTTCAAGTGTGCCGTTCTGACTAGATGCGTTGTAAAGCGCAAGTGCATCTTCGGGTATAAGGGTACTTCCTGAGACTCTGCAGCCAGTTTCCACTGGTTTGCGAGCGATGACTCTGACTCCGAATTCAGTCAGGGCTTGTGCGATCAATACACCTACATAGGTCTTGCCGACACCGGTATCCGTTCCGGTAATAAAGATGCCCTTATGTTGCATCGGACTAACTGATTAGCAGACGTTTTGCCTCGGCATACTTGGCGGCCGTCATCTGGACTATCTCATCGGGCAGCTCTGGACCCGGCGCGGTCTTGTCCCAGGTCAGTGTTTCCAGGTAATCGCGCACGAACTGCTTGTCAAACGATGGCGGGCTGATGCCCACCTCATATTCATCGACTGGCCAGAATCGCGATGAATCGGGTGTCAGCACCTCATCGATAAGCACCAGTTCACCAGTATCGTCCAGGCCAAACTCAAATTTAGTGTCAGCAATGATGATGCCGCGCAGCTTTGCATACCTGGCGGCCCGCGTATAAATTTGAACGCTCACATCGCGCATCTTTTCGGCCAGTTCAAGTCCCAGCAGGTTGACGACATGCGCAAAATCGACATTCATATCGTGTGTCCCCATCTCGGCCTTGGTTGAAGGCGTAAATATCGCCTCGGGCAATTTCTCGGCCTGGCGCAAGCCTCGCGGCAATGCAATACCACAGACGTGAGAGTTTGCCGAATAATCCTTCCAGCCGGAACCTATCAGGTAACCCCGCACGATGGCCTCGACCGGCAAAGCCTTCAGCTTTTTCACAATGAAACTGCGTCCAATCAATGGCTCGCGTTCGCTTTCATCGGTTACTACATCTTCGAGCCTGAGTGACGACAAATGATTGCGCACCGTATCTTTCAGCCAGGCAAACCAGAAGTTAGAGACACTGGTGAGCACTTCGCCTTTGCCGGGAATGGGTGTGGGCAAGATCACATCAAATGCCGAAAGTCGGTCGGTCGTGACGATCAGCATATGCTCGTCATCGATCTCGAAAATATCCCGGACTTTGCCTTTATAAAGGGGTTTAAGGCTCGTCAGGTTGGTCTCAAAGAGGGGTTGCTGCATGTGTCATACCAAAAGTTAATGAATGAACAGGGTACAGATTTTAAGGCCATGCGCGGATGATGGACAGTGCAATATTGATATCCATCAGCCGTAGACTGGTTTTACAGTCACAAGTCGGCCAAAATGAGCGAAATATCAAATCACTAACCATTAGATGGTATAGCCCCAAAAAAGAATCATGAACAAACCGTTGATTGGAATCGTAATGGGCAGCAAGAGCGACTGGCCGGTGATGCGTCTGGCTGCGGAGCAGCTGGAATTTTTTGGCATAGCGCATGAGTCCCGTGTGGTTTCAGCACATCGCACCCCGGACTTGATGGCCGAGTATGCAAAATCGGCCGCGCAACGTGGTCTGAAATGCATTATTGCCGGCGCCGGTGGCGCAGCGCACCTGCCAGGTATGCTGGCTGCGATGACACAGATTCCCGTATTGGGCGTACCTGTGCCTTCCCGATATTTGAAAGGTCAGGATTCGTTGCTCTCCATAGTGCAGATGCCAAAAGGAATACCCGTGGCCACGTTTGCCATTGGTGAAGCAGGAGCTGCCAATGCCGGCTTGTTTGCAGTAGCCATGCTGGCCAATGAAGATGCGGAACTGGCTAAAAAACTTAATGAGTTTCGCGCCAGCCAGACTCAGACAGTTCTGCAGGCTGATTTGTCCAAAGAATCATGATTCTGCCCGGTGCAACCCTGGGCATGCTGGGTGGCGGCCAGCTTGGGGGAATGTTTACCGTCGCTGCGCGCAGGATGGGCTATAGAGTCATTGTCTTGGACCCGGATCAGGACAGCCCCGCAGGCCGCATTGCAAATGAACATCTGCATGTCGCCTATAGCGATGAATGGGCCTTGTCTCAGCTCGCTAGCGCCTGTGATGTAGTCACAACAGAATTTGAAAACGTCCCTGCAGCAACGCTTAGATATCTGGAACAGCATTGTCCGGTTCGACCGTCATCAAGGGCACTGGAATTGACTCAGGATCGCATTCGCGAAAAGACGTTTATTCGTGATACCGGCCTTTCTACATCTCCGTTTGCAGTCATTAAATCTCTTCAGGATATTGAGCAGGCATTTAAGAATCTCACGCCACCGTTGATCCTGAAACGATCCGCGATGGGCTACGATGGCAAAGGTCAGCGCCAGGTTGAAACACTGGAGCAGGCGCAGGCTGCATATCATGATCTGGGAGAAGTGCCGTGTGTGCTGGAACAGAAAGTAAATCTTGAACGTGAAATCTCTGTGATATTGGGACGATCAGTGCAAGGTGAAAGCACCTGCTTTCCGGTTGCGGAAAATGAACATGTAAACGGCATACTCAACATGAGTATTGTGCCCGCGCGTGTCACCGATGACATTGCAGAAAAAGCCAGACGCATGGCGATAAAACTTGCCGACGCGCTGGAATACTGTGGTGTGATGGCGGTAGAATTTTTTATTACCAAAGATCAGCAGCTACTCGTCAACGAAATCGCACCCAGACCGCACAACAGTGGCCATTACACAATAGATGCCTGTATGACCTCGCAGTTTGAACAGCAGGTCAGAATGATATGCGAGTTACCTGCGGGTGAAAC
>JBGTHR010000289.1:0-1644 GCA_041746095.1 Gammaproteobacteria bacterium
TCCATTCATGCTGGATGTCGGAACGGTGATCGATGTCGCCTTGCTGCAAAAAATACACAAAGCGGCTCAGGATTTGAGTTAATGTTCTGGCATCAAATATGCCTACTTGTAATCATTCGATACCGACAGCATTGTAATCCAAGGGAAGCGTGTCATGAGCCTCAAATACTTGAATCGATCAGGCTTGCTGCTGTTGATTATTGCAGTGATTGTGTTCACAAGCGGTTGCGCGGCATTTACTGAGCATCGGGCAGGATTAGTTGATGGAATGTTGACAGAGTGCCCGCAATGGCCGCGTTGCGTGAGCAGCCAGGAAACAGATCAGGACAAGCTTATTGAACCTTACCGGTTGCAGGGTGATGTTGATACCGCCTGGCGCGAAGCCAGAAGCGCTCTCTTCGCGATGCCGCGCACCACAATCGTCGCTGAGCAGAATAATTATATACATGCCGAGGTCATCAGTCCGTGGCGCTTCTACACGGATGATTTTGAGTTGCTGTTGGAGCCTGCCGAGCGCGTTATACAAGTGCGCTCATCCGGGCGTATTGGTTACTATGATTTTAACGTCAATCGAGATCGGGTAGAGGCCTTGCGTAGCGAGCTGACCAGACTTGGTGTGACAGAGTCGTATTAATACTGAAAGCCTTTATGATAAGCAGCACCGGCATAACTTATGGCTTGCTTTAAAATGGTTGCCTGGATCTGAATGCATGGAAAGCAACTCTGGTGTCAATGGAGAACGGCTTAACAGCTCTAATCCAAATCAGTTTCCGCCCTCATCGTTATTGCAGAGATCATCTGTTGGCAGCCGAACATACTTGGCCGCGCTGCGAGTATATGGTTATGGTATTGGCGCAAGATCTAAGGAGTGAATCATGACAGATAAAGCCAGTAAAAGCGGTTGGGCTGACCACTATGCCAAACATCCCGACATCTTCTTCGATGTCGTCGAGATGTCGCCTGTTCCAATGCTGTTGACCGATCCCGCGCAAGAAGACAATCCGATCATTTTCGCGAACCATGCTTTCATCACAATGGCTGGTTATTCCAGGCTCGAGATCATGGGCCGCAATTGCCGATTCCTGCAGGGGCCGATGACCGATCCGGCCACGCTTGCGCAAATGCGCGCAGCCATCGCCGCACGCGCCGTGTTTACGGACGAGATCCTCAACTATCGCAAGGACGGCTCCACTTTCTGGAACGCGCTGTTCATCTCGCCAGTCTTTACTGCCAACGACGAGCTCGCGTACTTCTTCTCCTCACAGCTCAACGTTAGCCGCCGACATGACGCCGAACATGCGCTAGCCAGGACGCAGAAGCGTAAATAGGCAGTACGGGGGGTTAGTGCGTCCCCGGTCTGAAAAATCGGTGAATAGTTAGCGAGTGATGTGCGTCACGGCGCCGCCCGCTGAAGGATGCGAACTTTCTCAATGACTCCTCTGAAGAGCACATATTTGCGAAGCCCCTGAATTGCTGGAATATCTTTTGAGTCTATGATCTCCATGAAGTCGCGTAAATAAAGAGGGCAGGCTTCAAACTCGTTTTCGTGTCGTTTTAGCACATCGTCTGCGTAAGACTTAAATGGGCCAGAATGAAAGCTTGTGTCCCGATAAAAGAGTTGAATTGGTGAAACTATTAGATTCC
>JBGTHR010000290.1:0-10197 GCA_041746095.1 Gammaproteobacteria bacterium
ATCAAGCTGGCGTTCCTTCTCCGCCAGCAACTGGGATTTAAGATCAGCCGCATCCGATGCCTGCAACAGCTCAATACGCAGCACCGACAATTCATGCTGAGCCTGCGCCAGCTGCTCCTCAATAGTCTGCTTTTCCTCCGAGGTCGTGCGGGCAATTTCAGCGGCTTTTTGTTGAGCGAGAATACTCTCGCGTAGATTCTCCACCAGTTCCAGATTATTCATTATGAGCACGGTGCTTGCGAGCAGGAAGATCATCACCACCACCGTCATGATATCCGTGAATGATGGCCAGAAACTGTCTGCTCCTGTACTGCCGGCGTGATTCAACCGCAGATCGACAAAACCATATGACATGTTCAATCCTCAGGCGGTGATAACCTGAAACCCTCCACGAGAGTTTTATGCACACGGTCAAGATCCCTGTGCACGGACATCAAAATATATTCCAATCCGCCAATGGTGTCACGCAACTGGGCGCCTGCCTGGGCATACTCATTCTGAGTGTCATTAATCCGTTGCACCATGACATTCAGTGTTTGCATCAAATCCGTTACCTCATATTCTATCTTTTCATGTTGATGGGTAAATTGTGGCAACAAGTACAACGAAGTAACCTGCTCGATACCGGCCACCAGATGCGTCTGCGCATCCGTCATTTTCAGAAAGAAGTAGCCAAAGAAAACGTAACATACAATCGCGGTTATGGTTGTTGATAATGCGGTTGACATGCCATGTATAACAATATTCATGCTGCCAAACCCGCGTGTGGAATCCAGCAGATCCGAGGCGCCAAGCAGCGCAATGGCCAAAGCGACGATTGTGCCAAATACACCGGTCAGAATCAGAATATTGTTCACAAACCTGGGAAAGCTGATGCGCGTACTCTCATTGGCAAGCAGCAGGGATGCCAGTGCGCCATGATTCACCGGTCAAGACTGCCGACTGATTTCAAGTATGGAATCGTAGCGTTGATGAATAATGGAATCCGTATCAACACCTGCAGTCAAAGGAGATCGTTCTTCATCCAGATTGCGCACAAAACGCATTAACATGGTCTCTTCGTGTGCATACCTAAGCAGGTTGAAGATCAGCACCACCATGCTTGTCAAGAATAACAGGATGATTCCTCCATTGATGACAATACCCGTTGGAGTCAGCTGATCGCGCAGATAAAAGTCATAAATAAAATTTCGCGAGAGCAGCAGCAGGATAACTAATGCGATACTCGCAACTATCATGCGGAAAATTACACTGCGACTGAAGTTAGATTGAAAATTTATCATTGATGGCGCCTAAATTCGGGTAGAACCTATCCTGCAAACATGTAATGTCAGTGTCGTCAAGGACACCTGCCCAGAATCCTGAATTAGCGCGTGCCGAGGATGGAGACCAATCAGCCTGACCGTTTTGAATCCAGATAATCGCAAGCTATTCCACCTGACTTTTTACACGCATATTTCTCAACTATACCGCATCTCAGCGAGTGAATGTATGTCAAATTTGTACAGTAATTGCAATATAGCCTGAACTGCCACTTGAAATCTTACCGACCCACTGGAATAGTCGACCGAATACACTATGTGGCAAGCCATAAACAAATCCCCTGATACTAACCGGCTGCATAAATTCCGCCTGCTTTATGACGGGGTATCGATTTCCTATGCATCTGCAATTGAGCGCTGGCAAAACGATGCTGAGTTTCGTGTTTTTTTTATTTCAATTCTGGCCAGCTCACCATTTCCAGCCTTTTTCTGGGAAACACCAGCTATTATTCCAGACTCACTGGATCATGACTTTGAATTTGTTCTGGTAAACAGTCCGCAGCTTGCGGGTGTTGAGACAGATATGTATACATTTGACAGTTACTTTTCATCCACAGTTGAAGATGATCAGGTCGTAATATTTACCAATCTCGGCAATGACGCCACGCTGGTTGCGCCCTGCCCACGCTCTCACCTCGCGGCGTACTCACATCTTGCCGCCTTTTCCAGACTCGCCCCAATGAGCCAGCAACATGCCTTGTGGCAAACCGTTGGAAATACTCTGAAGCACAGTATCAGCGACAATCCTGTCTGGGTAAGCACATCGGGGTTGGGAGTCTACTGGCTGCATATCAGACTGGATTCAATCCCAAAATACTATACATACACCCCCTACAAATCTCTCGTCAATCATGCAGACTCATCTCGAAACCAGCCATAAAGTTTCGTGTATCACTGGCTTCTCTGAGCATCATTAAGCCTGAAATCATTATGCGCAAATAAATACGATTGCTCTAACGACAGATTAGCAGAATTGCCTGATATCGTTGATATTAAGCATAATCTTGGTTACATACTTTGGACTAATTGCTGCAATCATCCTGGTAATTCTCATATATCATACCTTGCACATGCAATAGTGGTCAGTATGTTGAACTCTGACAGAAACCTGCCGCCAATCCAACACTGAGTATGCTGCGTCTATTCTTATATTTCGATCACGTATATAGAACTTACCGCCACGGTATAGGCCGCGAAATACCGGTTTTATTCGCTCATTCTGCGCTCATGCTGCAAGCCGATTCGCATATCGTTAAATTATCAGTGTAGTAAATACTCATCATCCTGATAACTAAAATGCATTATGGTGTTATCGTCGCAAATTTAATCTGGCTGAAAACCTCAAGATAGCTATGCAAGAGTTCCGTGCGCCCAGGCTACTGACTAATCCACATGTGCAGTCAGTGCTGGCAAGCGCCAGTCTCCGCAGATGGCTGATCAGAAAACGCGCTAAATTTTTATTACAAAATGCCCGCTCAATAATACTGGATTGTGGCGATAACGTGCGGCTGCAGGGTTTTTACAGTAAGCACGAAAGATCAAGGCTCTGTGAAGCGAGGCCGCTTGCTATCCTGATACACGGCTGGGAAGGCTGTGCTGACTCACTCTACATATTATCCGCAGGAAGCGCTCTGTACGCGCGCGGATATGATGTATTCCGCCTCAATCTGCGGGATCATGGTGACACACACCATCTCAATCAGGGCTTGTTTCATTCCTGCAGAATCGACGAAGCCATAGGCGCGGTCAAGGCCATTCAATCGCTGACGCCGGGCAGACAAACCTGCCTGGCAGGATTTTCGCTGGGCGGCAACTTCGCATTGCGCATTGCCGCACGCGCGGGAGGCGCTGGAATTGAACTTGTGAAGGCCGTTGCAGTGTGCCCGGTACTGAGTCCCGCACGGACTTTATTCGCCATGGAGCAGCGTGGTAGCTACATCTACCATGGCTATTTTTTGCGCCGCTGGCTAAAGTCGCTGGGTAAAAAACATCGGCTATTCCCTGAAATTTATGATCTGGAGGGAATCAGGATCAATAAAACCCTGCGCAACCTGACCGAGTACCTGGTTCAAGCCCATACTGACTATCCTGATCTCGACAGCTATCTGAATGATTATTCGATTGTCGGGGATACCCTGAAAGACTTACAAGTTTCCGCACACCTGCTGCTCTCCGCTGATGACCCTGTCATCCCGGTTGATGACATCGCTAATCTGGCCAGGCCGGAAACCTTGAGTATTACCGTAACCAATCATGGTGGTCATTGTGCGTTTCTTGACAGCTATACCCTCTCCAGCTGGATGGACGGAGTACTCATAGCGTTATTTGACGAGGCCACGAATAACACCGGTTAGATATTTACACTCAACCGTCGAGCGCCGCTCTAACGGGGCGCAGACGCTCGGACAGGCGCGTGGTCTTTTTGCCCAGCTTCCATTCATATACTGTCGAGTATTCCATGACAGCTCGAACATATTGCCGCGTTTCCTTAAAGGGTATGGTGTCAATCCATTGGTCGGCCGGCAGCGAACCACGCTCAGGCAACCAGCGCGTCACTCGACCGGGTCCGGCATTATAGGCGGCAGTGGCAAGCACCTGAGCATCATTATAACGGTCCAGCAAATACCGCAAATAGCCACTGCCGAGTACGATATTTTGCTTTGCATCCAGCAAATCCTTCAGTCCAGGCGCTGGCAATTTATTGTTGCGGGCAACCTGTGTTGCGGTGGTGGGTAACAGCTGCATCAGACCCACTGCGCCCGCAGGAGATCTGGCATCCGCAGCGAATGCGCTTTCACGGCGTATCACGGCATAAACCCACCCCGAATCAACTGACTGCGAGTTCGCCGCAGTGATGACCTGCTCCTTATATGCCAGGGGGAAACGTAACTCCAGATCGTCGTATGACATGGTCTTTGCAACGGTGCTTATTGCATTATCATGCCAGCCCCACTGTCCAGCGAGCAGCGCTGCAGTCTGTATGTCCTGATTATCCATTTGACTGGTCAGCAAATTCCATTCTGTGCGCGCCTCCCATATTTGCCCGACTCGATACAGCTCATGCGCGCGAGTGACGGCAGACAGTGCGTTAATCCGGCCAAGACGTTCAGCATCTCTTGTTAGTGGTGTATTGTTCATCGAATATGGCGCCCGCGTAATATCCGCCGCCAGAAACCCGTAATAACTGCGCTCTTTGGCCAGTGTGTCCAACAACGGCTTTGCCTGCGCGGACTCGTCAGTCTCCAGCAATGCGCGCGCCTGCCAGTAGCGCCACTTGTCACGCAGGCGTTCGTCCTGATCCAATAATTCTATGCTGGTGAGCAACGCCCTCCAGTCGGAGTTTCGCAATGCCAGATGTGCACGCCAGCGGCGCGTGTCCTCATCATGCGCATCATCGGGAAGCGCACTCAGCCATGTTTCCGCCAGAGGGTGGTTGCGAAAGGCGGCGCTCAGCGCCAGATCATGATCCAGGCGATCATGCAGTTGCGCACTGTAGGCGTAACGTTTACTGATACGGTTCCAGATGGAGTGAGCGCGATCGAGATCCGTGAGCGCAAGACGGCGAATACCATCTGAAACAATGGTGCGGTTTCGAACACTATCCTCCACCAGCTCAGCCGCCTCAAGGTTCAGGAGCGGCTGCGTATGAACCTTTTCCCACAGCGACATGAGCTGACGGTCATTCTCATTGAGCTTGCGCGCAAGAAATCTTGCCAAGCCAAGATCATCGTTCTCCATTGCCAGATAGATCCGCTGCCAGATCAGTTCGGATGTCAGTACGCCGGTATCTTGCATCCACTCAAACAGTCGGTCACACGTCTTTGGCTGGGAACGTCCGCTGAGCCAGAGTAACTTCGCCTCCTGCAGGACTTCTTTCTCCTGGCCTGCGCGAATTTGCGCCCGCGTGTTGTAGCAACGCATGTCAGTGTCAGAGCGGTCATCGTATACACTGAGGAATTTTGACCAGCGATCCTGTTCAATTAGTTGACGCAACCACGCGCCACGCAGTTGACCACTGACTGGTAAATCGGAGTAGGCCGTCAGGAAATCTTCGATCTCATCATCTGAAGCCATCGCCAGACGCTTTCTCAGCTCGCTATATAACAGATAGGGATATAGCGGGTAATCCCTTAGCTGTGATTTGAAGTCCTGGTATGCGGATAATTGATTCGCTGCGAATGCATATCGCGCCAGCTTATAGATATTACGCTTGACGCTATAGCTATCCGTCTCGGTCGCATGAGCTGATGAGAAGACTAATAACGACAACAGGTAGAACACTATTGCCAACATCACTTTGGCAGTAGTCAACAATGAACTCACGTAATAAATACTCCGTCTACACAAGTGTGAACCGCCATTCAAGTATCCGCTCCTATGGTATTCATCACTCGAAGCGCGACAGAGCAGATGTAATAGTATTTTGTAACTGGCATAAGTAATATTTCACTTTATCAAGAACCCAAAGGTTGGCAACCAGCAACATTTGAAAATGTTAACATATGATTATGCAGGATCAGCTATGCAGTTTGAAATCGACACATGATATTGCCATAGTACAAAGACAGAGCATTTTGAGGCTTTACTACTATTTAGTGTAGCGATCTCGACCAACGGGAGTAAATATGGCAGAAGATAAAGAGCCCTATACGGGTCCTGAACGTCGTAAGCAACAGCGCCGCAAAATATCGGAGCGGCGTGAGGAGATCCGTTACGAACCTGAAAAGGAACCACGCCGCAAGCTCAAGGATCGCCGCAAACCCAGTAGCATCTGGGATGACCGGAACGGATTCTAAAACCCCATTGAGTGATTCGGTGGATTCTTTTATTGCGTTTATACTGGAAGTCGGCTCTCAGCCCCGTTATTCGCATGGATGGATATTGTTCGGAATACTGTCAATCATACCGGCCATCATCAGTGGTAATGTTTTGCAACACACGCTGACAAAACTATGGCGAAAAGAAAAACCCTTGGCGGAAGTAGCCATAACACTGCTGCTGAACCTCATGGGATTGATATTTTTTACGGCAATTATCGCAATCTCAATTTATCTGTAAGAGACGCCCAAACTCTCTTGGGAAGCACCCTCGACCTAGAAGTTTAAATGGCTAATCTCATCACCATCATTCGTGTCTGTCTACTGTTTATCCTGATAGGAATGATTTACAAGCTCCCTCCTGCGTGGCAATTACTCAATGCCCCGCTGCTGATTCTCATCTTCGTCATGGATGGCCTGGATGGCTATGTGGCCAGAAAGCGTGGTGAAGAATCCCTGTTCGGCGCCATTCTTGACATTGCAGCCGATCGGATCGTGGAGAATATCTTATGGATTGTGCTGGTTGATCTCGATTTCGTACCGGTATGGGTGGCGCTGGTGTTCATCACCCGGAGCTTTATCGTGGATTCCATACGTAACCAGGGTGCAAAACGCGGCCAGACTCCATTCGGCATGATGTCATCCAGACTTGCACGCTGGCTGGTGGGGGGTCGATTTATGCGATTCTCCTATGCAGTTGCCAAACTGCTAGTGTTTGGCTGGATACTCATGATCCAGCCATGGCCGACGGTGTTTCCCAGCTTCTGGGTGCATTGGTCAGGGCTGCTCAACAATATCTCACAGGTTCTCATCTACATCGCCGTCTCGCTGTGCATGGCAAGAGGACTGCCGGTCATAATCGAATTCGTTATAAGCGAATATTCTCATGGTAAACGTCCAATACGTAAGGAGACCTCTTCCCCATGAGTCTGGTGCTCATCGATGTCGATGGAACACTGCTGTCGGGACCGAGTTCTGAATTCCAGTTCATTCAGTATCTTGTCCGCCACCGGGTGCTGGGACTCCGGCAGCATCGTGCACTGCTATGGTTTTCCATTCGCCGGATGCCTCAATTCAAGCGTCATGTATGGAAAAAAAACAAGGCCTATTTGACCGGACTTGAGACCGGTCATGTACACGAGCTTGCGGAACGGTTCATACAACAACATCTGATCAAACAATTGCGCCCGGTCATGAAAGAACGAATCAACCGCCATCTACAAAATGGCGACACGCTGGCGCTGTTGACGGGAACACCGGATTTTATTGCCGAACCCCTGGCCAGGCGCCTGAACATCGAGCATTGGATAGCAACACGCTGTGTCCAATGCGATGGCCGCTATATCTCCGACCTACCCCTTGAGCACCCTTTCGCCGAGGGCAAGATTTTAGCCGCGGAACGTTTCTGCCACTCGATGGGGTTTAAATTATCCGAATGCATCGCCTATGCCGATTCGATCCACGACCGTTTGCTGCTCGGCCGTGTTGCAATGCCTATCGCCGTAGAGCCGGGTAGAAAGCTTCAGCGCGTCGCTCAGCGCAATGGCTGGGAGATCCTCAAATTTCTGCCGTCTGTTGCTATTGGCTAGGAGCCTGTCGGACTCAGGATAATTCTATTGTGTGGTGAAAGAACAGTATAAATTTTCCCTATTTTTTTGTTATGTAGACCTGCTATGTGCCTCAGTATTGAGAAAATTCTATTGTCCTTCACACTTCGTTCGCCACGAACTCTAAGTCCGACAGGCTCCTGGACTACGAAACTCAATCGCGAGGGTTAAAGAGATACTCAGGATTTTGTCACCACCCTGAATACACCATCGTGAGTTTCATTTTCCTGTTTGATAGCATTCTCTATCTGCTTGGAGTAGTGGCTGATTTCAACTCCTCTTTCCAGCTCAGAGGCCACGTAGCGCGAATAATATCTGATGGCGCCAAATTGACCAAGGAGCTCATCCAGTGCCTGGCCTTTTGAGCCAATCACCTGGCTATGGTCGACTTCCTGAAACGGTCGTTCCAACACCAACATGACGCCACCGGGTTTCAGCGCCTTCCAGGCTCGTTCAAGTATGACCTGCTGCTGAGTCGCCGATTCTTCCGCCAGCGAACCAATAAAGCTGATAACGTCATAACGATCTTCAAAGATGATCTGCTCAATATTCAAGCACTGACTGCGAAACCGGTCGCCAATCTCTGGCAGGAAGTAACTGGCCAGACTTCTGGTTTTCCGCCGGTGTGATGGCTCTGGATCATGATTGACTGCATTGGCCACACTGATGTACGGACTAAGCAACAATTCCATTGCAAGCTGACCGTAATCCGCGCTTGTGTCACAGATACTGAGGTTGTGTCTCTGTCCGATACAATCCTGAATAATTCTCTCAACAATCGCGCTGACCGGGTAATTGCTCCAGCTGACGGCGCAACTGGCAAGGAATATACTCTTTGGATCAGGCTGACTTGCCGCCCTATCATGTTGTTCTGCGGATATCAGTTGATCGAGCAGCAGGTTCGCACGTTCCTGATAAAACCATTCGGCGGTGCTGGCAATGCGTTCGGGCCATTTACGCCCTACCCGCAATGACATGACTCCGTCATTTTCTGCCGAGATGTTACTGATTCCCTTCCAGCGGCTACGGCTGAGGAAGATATTCTCCAGTGAACTGCGCGACCAGTAGCCTTTTTCTGCGGCCTGTCCCTCGGCATATACCGGCAAAACAATCGCGCCATTCGGCTTGAGCGTCTTGAGTAACTGGATCAGAAAGGCCGCCCCCCAGTTGTTGGCAAACAACGGCAGGCTGATACCAATGTAGATTCGATCCAGGGTGTTTGGCGTGACCGGATACAGAAAGTTTCCGATCCTGCCATCACCATCCTGAAGGTTTATATGCGCGGAGTCAGGGGTAAGACTGTGAATGTCTTTATTCGGACGCACATGATCATGTTTGTCACGCGCCTCGGAAAAGTAATACTCCAGATCTTCGTCAATACTGATTTCTTCGAGATGAAGCGCAACTTGAATCATAGACAGGGGAATCGCCCAAAACAGCCCATAAGTATTCAGGTGACTGGACGGTCAGCCCTGAAAAAGCGCAGATGTTATCAGACTACTTATTAAACGTCATGGTTAGCCACAAAGGCGAGGCTGAAAGGCGCGGGAAATCGACAGATGACCTGGCCGCTTAAAGAACCTATTGGCGCTGAAATGTCGAGGACTTGAATGCCGGACTATCACGACGACTTGCGCTACCAGGGCGTGAATTACGACGTGACTTGCCAGCGTAAGTATTGTCATCGAAATAACGGCCATGCCGGCCTTGGCCATATCGACCGTGAAAATCGTATCGATTGTCAAACTGACGAACCCTGTTGTTATGAAAAAATACCGGATAGTAACGATCATCCTGCTGTGTATCCACAACCTCTGGCGTTTGCTGCGACTCTAACGCCAGCTCCTGAAGATCCTGCTGGCGGTCTTTTCTGAGATCTTCTTCTCGCGCCAGACGACTGGCCTCAAGACGGGTGGCCTGATTAATAACGGAATAATAACCGTCATCGGATTGTCGCGGTGGCGTCGTGTACGCATCAGGCAATTCAAGCTTCTCGGCAGCCACTTCGACATCTGCCGGAAGGTCCTCGCTGTAGTGAGTGATGCCGTCCTGATCGACCCACTTATGTATCTCAGTGGCGAACGCCATTGTCAGCGGATTCAAAAGGATCAAGCCCAGTGAAATTCTTGCTACTATCCGATTATGTGCAAACATAATGTGCAACCTCTTGAATACTGGGTCTGAATTACTTCGTTCTGACTCAAAATAATGGTTATCGTTCCCGCGACTCCATGAAAAAAACCAGGCGTTTACAGGATATTAATATAACAAAATCATGTAACTTACGCATTGCAGGCATATAGTTCATCAACCCAACCGCAGCCCATGTCCCGGACAAAAAAGTCTAAGCGCCGCGCACCACCGGCGAACAGCCAGTTCAAATTTGTGCGCGCGATGCTGATCATCGTTTTCACAATACTTATTCTGGACGCTGCGTATCTATACACGTTA
>JBGTHR010000291.1:0-3915 GCA_041746095.1 Gammaproteobacteria bacterium
CAACATTACGCAGCCAGAATAATCTGCGCAGATTGGATAGATTCGCCGGCTGAGAATCTTCAGGTGAAAAAAATATCGACACCGTTGCAGCGAATTCTTGTTTGTCTTTAACAGAACAACAGGAATTCCAGGCGGTTCACGAAGATGATGCAACACTCATTCACGTGACTTAAAGTTCTCGTCAATTCTCGCCAGCACTGCCTGAACTTCCTCTATCGCTATGACCTTATCCAGATTCATGCGCGCCTTTTCAACATTCATGTAGGACGAATTTAGATGGTCAATGTACGCACCGATAGACGTCTTCGGATTCGTCATATCATGATGCAACTGATCATAAAGTTCCTGATTGTCAAAAAAAACCGCCATCATTGAGGCGTAGCTCATACCCTGCTGAAAATCGTATCCCCTGTAATCCTTAAGACTTTCCACATAACTGCTGCGCTGAGCATGCACTGTGCGGAATCGATCACCAAAACCGGCGAGCCTGTCACTGGTTGGGCTCTGAATATCATAGTCTTTGATAATAAGCGGGATAACATTGATGATATCCACGCGTACATCGTCATAGGCAAACAGGCTTTGCAGCAACTGCTCTTCCGCCTGCTCCTTACTCAGTACACTCTTCGATGTGTCGTTCAAGGCCTCTGCATAGGATGATCTGAGCACCTTCAACTCATCAGTCGGCAATGCGGAAATCTGTGCATCGCTCTCATAGGTTTTTGGGTCTCTATCGAGTATGGGGTGTTTCTCATAGTTACCATCGGCATGAGCATTCAGCCCGGTAAAAACCAGACCGAGCATCAGTAGTAGCTCAGACAGATTGCGAGCGAAACTGAACCTGGAATATCGATTGCTCTCGCCAGGCTGAATGGCGCCACTCAAAAGCGTTGATTTCATTATAAATTTACTCAAGGTTATTGCTAGTTGTCTATTATATCAAGATAACCTGCGTGCTGCCTGACGATCCTGCAACCAGTTGAGTAACGGAATTAATCATTTGCATATCTGGAAAGGTATTGATGTCGCTCAATTTTAGCGTTCATTTTATCACTCATTTTTGGGCATAAATCGGCTATAGTGTGTGCTTTCAAAAATCTCCGGCATTCCGTTGAGCGAAGATTCAAGTGAGTAAGGATTCAGGCAAATTTGATGTTGCGACGTTTCGCGCCGCCGCTCCGTACATCAACACACATCGTAATCAAATTGTAGTCATTGCATTTGATGGCGAGGCGGTAGAAGACAGCACCTTTCCAGCACTGATACATGATATCGCCCTGTTACACAGCCTCGGTATGAAACTGGTTCTCGTACACGGCGCCAGACCGCAGATCGAACGACGATTGAAAAGCGCCGGCATGGGCTTTCGCTATCGCAACACCCTCAGAATCACAGACTCAACCGCACTTGCGGCAGTGAAGGAGGCGGTGGGTTGCGTGCGTGTGGAAATCGAAGCGCTGTTATCTCTGGGTCTGGTGAACACACCGATGTCCGGTATGAGATTACGTGTAAGCTCAGGAAACTTTGTCACTGCACGACCGCTGGGAATTCTCGACGGAATTGATTTCGGCCATACAGGCGAAGTCCGCAAGGTAGATGCGGAAGCGATTAAATCATTGCTGGGCCTGGCGAATATTGTATTGCTCTCGCCACTGGGCTATTCACCCACAGGCGAGACATTTAATTTATCAGCGATTGATGTAGCAACCATGGCGGCCACTGCATTGCAGGCAAACAAACTGATTTTTCTGCATGGAGAAGCGGGGCTCAGGGATTCCAGACGTCAGCTGATTCAACAACTGACCCTTGCCGAGGCGCAGAGTCTGCTATCCGGAAAACGCAAACTGCCGGACAGACTCAACAGACTGTTGCACGCAGCGATACATGCCTGCATCAATCAGGTACAGCGCATCCATTTAATCAACAGGACAATAGACGGCGCCCTGCTAAGAGAGATGTTCACTCGCGATGGCGTAGGCGTCATGATTACGTCGGATGCCTATGAAGGTCTGCGCCAGGCGCAGATCAAGGATGTCGGCGGCATACTGGAACTGATCACACCGCTTGAGCAGCAGGATATCCTGGTGCGCCGTTCCCGCGAACAGCTGGAGCTTGAGATTCGGCACTTCGAGATCTGCGAACGCGATGGCATGATCATCGGCTGTGCGGGACTGTATCCATTTCCGGATGAAGGTCTGGCCGAACTCGCCTGTCTCGCCGTGCATCAGGATTATCAACATGAAGGCCGTGGTGACAGTCTGCTGAACCGTGTTGAACAGAAGGTAAGAAATCAGGGACTGAAGCAACTTTTCGTACTGACCACCCGCACCGCGCACTGGTTTCGGGAACGCGGCTTTAACAAGGGTGATCTCAAAGCGCTACCTGTTAAACGCCGCGAGTTATACAACTACCAGCGCAATTCCAAAGTGTACTTTAAAACATTAACATGACATCAATGATGAGCTGGATATATTTAATGGCGGCCGGTGCGCTGGAAATACTCTGGATGATTGCACTGCGCTATTCGGAGGGTTTTACGCGTCTCTGGCCGACCCTGCTTGTATTCATACTGGGCGCGTTGAGTCTATATATGATGTCACTGGTCATTCGCACAATTCCGGCCGGTACCGCCTACGCCATCTGGACCGGCATGGGCGCCGCAGGTATTGCGGTTGTCGGAATTCTGTTCTTCCAGGAACCGCGTCATTTGACCCGTATCCTAAGCATCGTATTGATCATTGCCGGTATTGCCGGACTCAAATTGACCAGTACGGACTCCTGAGCCTTAAACTGTACCCAGATATCGCGTTTACTATGTGTCAATATCGAACAGGGCGTACACTGGTTCCGCAAGGGTTTCGAGTCCGGCAACCCGCCGGCAGTGATACCTTTGCGGCAAATCGACTGTAGGACGAAAACCAAGATGACTGCAATCGAACCCGCTCCTCAAGAGCAAATACATCAAGCGAAGCTGACGCTGCGAACTCCGCAATTGGTCGTCGTCGATAATTTCCTGCCCGACGACCTTTTCAAGGCCCTGTACACGCATGCCATACACTCCGACTACCGCCCTGTGCATGCGGCTGGAATCGCACACAAGGTATGGCGTCTGGAAGATGAAGGCGCCTTGCGCGGCGCTGATCATTATTACTGCACGGCGGGATACGAATCCAAGCGCAAGCCGCTCTATCCGTTCAATTCGATCTACGACCGCTTCGTGGATGGGGTGCGCTCGGCAGCCCTTCAACTCAGTGATGTGGTCGGTGCTGAAGGCGCGGACTGGAAGTATTTCTCCCTGACGCCGTTCGTCTATCCCAAAGGCTCATCGTTGTCGATGCACAACGATGGCGCTGGCGTGTATTCAGGCGCCTACACGTTCTATCTGAGTCCGCTCTGGAACCTGCACTGGGGCGGTGTGCTGATGGTCCTTGCGCCGGAAACGCGGGTCGCGCATCCGTGGCTCGAAGGCCGGAGTCACAGTAACGCGTTCTGGCTCGATTCCACCAGCGAAGCACAGATCGACCTCTACCCTTCGACGGGCCAGTTCATTCTGCCGCGCCCCAACCGGATGGTTTTCATTCACCCTGACTTGTATCATCTGGTGACCCCGGTGACCGCGCAAGCCGGAGACCGGGTGCGAATCTCCTT
This sequence comes from Gammaproteobacteria bacterium, assembly GCA_041746095.1. Taxonomy (GTDB): domain Bacteria; phylum Pseudomonadota; class Gammaproteobacteria; order JBGTHR01; family JBGTHR01; genus JBGTHR01. Next base: position 3,649 of record JBGTHR010000291.1, read on the forward strand.
AGCAGGCTTCTTTCACAAATCTGCTTGAGCACTGTAGGATTGGAGACCCGCCTTACGCGGCCTGAGAAAGCTGGTACAGATTTGCTTTGGTGTGATTAAACATCAATGCGAATAGCAACTACAGGTCAGTGCATTTGTATGACTTATGGGGATGGAAGTAGATGATATCTACTCACTACTGACTGACGAGGTTCTATCGTGCTAAAGATTTATGGCTACACAGGAACACGCTCAAACCGCGTTGTATGGATGCTGGAAGAGCTCAAC
>JBGTHR010000292.1:0-4897 GCA_041746095.1 Gammaproteobacteria bacterium
CAACGACGAGGATGTCGCGCGCTTCGCCGACAAGCTGCGCCGCGGCGTCCACATGGCCACCCCGGTGTTCGACGGCGCCCTCGAGACCGAGGTCAAGACGACCCTGCAAAAGGCCGGCCTGCCCGAGTCCGGCCAGGCGATCCTGTTCGACGGCCGCACCGGCGAGGCGTTCGAGGAGAACGTCACCGTCGGCATCATGTACATGCTCAAGCTGCACCACTTGGTGGATGACAAAATGCATTCACGCTCAACCGGACCTTACAGCCTGGTCACTCAGCAGCCATTGGGTGGTAAGGCGCAATTTGGCGGCCAGCGGTTTGGTGAAATGGAAGTGTGGGCGCTGGAAGCGTATGGCGCCGCGTACACTTTGCAGGAAATGCTTACGGTCAAATCCGACGATGTGAATGGTCGCAACAAGATGTATAAGAACATTGTTGATAATGACCACCGCATGGAGGCAGGCATGCCAGAATCGTTTAATGTCCTGATGAAAGAGATTCGGTCTTTGGGCATAAACATTGAACTTGAACAGGACTAAGGCTCGTTCTGTTCATCGAGTGACGATTTTTCTCAGGTCAGGCGCAGGATGTCAGGCGTTAGTCGGTCTGATGTCACGCCTTTCTGCTAGTCGAGGTTAACTTCGGGAGTTGCAATGAAAGACTTACTGAATCTATTGAAGCAACAGGGTCAGGTGGAACATTTTGATGCCATACGCATCGGGCTGGCCTCGCCGGATATGATTCGCTCCTGGTCTTATGGTGAAGTTAAAAAGCCTGAGACCATCAACTATCGTACTTTCAAGCCAGAACGTGACGGCTTGTTCTGCGCGAAGATCTTTGGTCCCACCAAAGATTACGAGTGCCTGTGCGGCAAATACAAACGGTTAAAGCACCGTGGCGTAGTCTGCGAGAAGTGTGGTGTTGAAGTCACGCTGAGTAAAGTCCGGCGCGAGCGCATGGGACATATTGAACTTGCGAGTCCTGTCGCGCATATCTGGTTTCTCAAGTCATTACCGTCGAGGATAGGTCTGCTACTTGATATGACGCTGCGTGATATTGAGCGCATTCTTTATTTTGAAGCATTTGTCGTGATTGACCCGGGTATGACCACGCTTGAACGAGGACAGATGTTATCCGATGAGGCCTATCTGGAAGCCATTGAGGAACATGGCGATGAGTTCGATGCGCGTATGGGTGCTGAGGCAATCTATCAATTATTGCACTCCATAGAACTGACATCTGAAACTGTTAGATTGCGTTCCGAGATCGGTGATACCAAATCAGAGGCCAAGCTGAAACGCCTGTCCAAACGATTGAAGCTGGCTGAGTCGTTTCTTGAGTCGGGTAACAAACCCGAGTGGATGGTGCTCAAGGTGCTGCCTGTTTTGCCCCCCGATCTGCGCCCGCTGGTGCCGTTGGATGGCGGCCGGTTCGCGACATCGGATCTTAATGATCTCTATCGCCGTGTAATTAATCGTAACAACCGCCTCAAGCGTCTGCTTGAGTTAAACGCACCCGACATCATCGTGCGCAACGAAAAGCGCATGCTGCAGGAATCCGTAGACGCCCTGCTGGATAACGGTCGTCGCGGACGAGCGATTACCGGCACCAACAAGCGGCCACTGAAATCGCTTGCCGACATGATCAAGGGTAAGCAGGGCCGCTTCCGTCAGAATCTTCTTGGCAAACGTGTCGATTATTCCGGCCGCTCGGTGATCGTTGTCGGCCCGACGTTGCGTCTGCATCAATGCGGTCTACCCAAGAAGATGGCTCTGGAGCTGTTTAAGCCTTTCATATTCAGCAAGCTTCATCTGCGCGGCCAGGCCACGACGATCAAGGCCGCTAAAAAGCTGGTCGAAAAAGAGGGCGCGGAAGTCTGGGATATTCTCGAAGAAGTGATACGCGAACATCCGGTAATGCTGAATCGTGCGCCAACACTCCATCGCCTGGGCATCCAGGCGTTTGAGCCGCAGCTTATTGAGGGTAAAGCCATACAGCTGCACCCGCTGGTTTGCGCGGCCTTTAATGCTGACTTTGATGGTGATCAGATGGCAGTACATGTGCCATTGTCTATTGAGGCACAGCTGGAAGCGCGCGCCCTGATGATGGCTACCAATAATATTTTGTCGCCAGCCAATGGTGAGCCGATCATCGTGCCATCACAGGATATTGTTCTGGGTCTGTACTACATGACGCGGGACAAGGTGAATGCCAAGGGTGAGGGGATGTTATTTGCAGATGTTCTGGAGGCGCAACGCGCCTATGACAACCGCCAGGTGGAGCTGCATGCCCGAGTCCAGGTGCGCATACGTGAAGTCTATTACGATGACCAGGGAGAACGTGTAGAAACGTTCAATCGGGTCAATACGACTTTGGGACGGGCCTTGCTCTCGCAGATATTGCCTGAAGGTCTGCCCTTTGAGCTTGTCAATAAAGATATGAACAAGCGCTCCATTTCCAGCCTGATCAATGCCTGTTATCGGCAGGTGGGCTTGAAGGATACCGTCATCTTCGCCGACCAGCTTATGTATACCGGCTTCAGCTATGCGACCCGATCGGGTGTTTCTTTCTGTGCAGACGATATGGTGGTGCCGGGTGAGAAGGAGCCAATCATTGCTGCCGCTGAGCATGAGGTCAAGGAGATCGAAAATCAGTATGCCTCAGGCCTGGTCACCAAGGGTGAGCGTTACAATAAGGTAATAGATATCTGGTCGCGTACGAATGATCAAGTCGCCAAGGCCATGATGTCAAAACTGGGCACAGAAGAGGCTCTTGACTCTGAAGGAAATACCGTCAAGCAGCCTTCATTCAATTCCATTTTTATGATGGCCGATTCTGGCGCACGTGGTTCCGCGGCGCAGATGCGTCAATTGGCAGGTATGCGAGGCCTGATGGCCAAGCCGGATGGCTCCATTATCGAGACACCGATTACGGCAAATTTTCGTGAAGGATTAAACGTATTACAATACTTCATTTCCACACATGGCGCCCGCAAAGGTCTGGCTGATACCGCTCTTAAGACTGCAAATTCTGGTTATCTGACTCGTCGCCTGGTGGATGTTGCGCAGGATTTGGTTGTGACTGAAGCAGATTGCGGCACTAGCGAAGGCATAGTCATGACTCCCATTATCGAGGGCGGCGATGTCGTCGAGCCGTTGCGTGAACGCGTGCTGGGCCGCATTCTCGCCGAAGATAAAATGTCTATCGATGGCAAAGAGGTGCTGATTCCGGCAGGTACTTTGCTGGATGAGGCCTGGGTAAGTCAGTTTGAGGAACTGGCTATCGATGTCATCAAGGTGCGCAGTCCTATTAGCTGCGAAACCCGCTATGGAGTCTGCGCCAGTTGCTACGGACGCGATCTTGCGCGTGGTCATCTGGTCAGTTTTGGCGAGGCGGTTGGTGTGATTGCGGCTCAGTCGATTGGTGAGCCTGGCACCCAGTTAACCATGCGTACATTCCATATTGGCGGCGCCGCCAGCCGTGCCGCCGCCGCCAGCAGTATTGATGTCAAGGCCGCAGGTATAGTGCGGACGCATAACATCAAGCTGGTCAAACATCAGAGTGGCGTAAATGTGGCGGTGTCGCGATCAGGTGAGCTGGGTGTGGTTGACAGTCACGGACGTGAGCGCGAACGCTACAAGGTGCCTTATGGCGCTGTGATTTCGGTAGATGATGGCGAAGAGGTGCAGGCTGGCCAGACCATATCTACCTGGGATCCGCATACTCATCCCATTATTACTGAGGTTGCAGGCAAGATAATGCTGGTGGACTTTGTGGAAGGCGTTACAGTCGCAAAGCATACTGACGATATGACTGGCCTGAGTTCGACCGTGATCACCGATCCTAAGACGCGAGGCGCTACAGGCAAGGACCTGCGGCCGATAGTGAAACTGATCGACGAGCAAGGTAAGGATTTGTGTCTCGCAGGTACTGATATTCCAGCGCATTACGGGTTGCCGCCGGGTGCTATTGTAAGTCTGAGTGACGGTTCCGATGTGAACGTCGGCGATGTGGTGGCGCGTATACCACAGGAATCGTCCAAGACACGTGATATTACCGGCGGTCTGCCAAGGGTGGCGGATCTTTTCGAGGCGCGCAAACCCAAAGAGGCCGCCATCCTGGCAGAGCAGACGGGTACGGTTAGTTTTGGTAAGGATACCAAGGGTAAACAACGTCTTGTCATCACCAATGAGAATGGTGAGAATAAGGAAGAGCTGATACCCAAATGGCGGCATGTCAACGTGTTTGACGGTGAGCACGTGGAAAAAGGTGAGGTGATAGCCGATGGAGAACGCAACCCACACGATATCGTTCGGTTACTGGGCGTTACAGCCCTGGCCGAATATCTGGTGCAGGAGATTCAGGATGTTTACCGTCTCCAGGGCGTGCGGATTAATGATAAACACATCGAGATAATCATTCGTCAGATGTTGCGCAAGGTGGAGATTTCGGATGCGGGAGATTCCATCAAATTCCTTAAGGGCGAACAGGCCGAGCGCGCCAGGGTGATTGAGGAGAACGAGCGTCTTCAAGTGGATAATAAGCTTGCAGTGACATTTGAATCAGTGTTGCTAGGCATAACCAAGGCGTCGCTGGTTACGGAGTCGTTTATTTCAGCCGCCTCGTTCCAGGAGACCACGCGTGTCCTGACTGAGTCAGCGGTACGCGGCTCCCGTGATGAACTGAGAGGATTGAAAGAAAATGTAATAGTGGGCCGGTTAATACCAGCCGGCACTGGCCAGGCCCATCATGAAGACAGGCGCAGTCGCCGATCTGGAGATATATTTAAAACGGATGTGGCTGATACTACCTCGAATCGGCCTTCACTGTCGGTCGAGTCAGCCAGCGCAGACGGCGGAGATATTTCGACGGAATAGTATTTATCAGGGGTGCTGAGC
>JBGTHR010000293.1:0-3179 GCA_041746095.1 Gammaproteobacteria bacterium
GAACGTTGTGAGGAATCCTTGTCTCGACTGCAGGGAGAGATCTTTTAAAGATCCCTCATGGAGCCTGTCCCGAGCAACGTCGAGGGATCTCGGACACCTGCGTTGGATTTCCCGCTACGCTCGAAATGGCAGTTATTCAGAGGCTTCTAGTTATACCTCTGCCCACATCCTTACCAGATTCACATAGGCATTATCCACCTGCTGCGCCTCCTTTGTTCCAGGCGACTTGCGTAACAGTTTTTCACGCGCCAGATTGAGTTCATAGAGCAGGCTGCGTTTTTCAGGATCGCGGATCATACTCTGTACCCAGGTGACTGCTACCAGCCGTTCGCCGCGTGTGACTTCGGTGACGCAGTGGCGGCTGGAAGCCGGATACAGCACACCATCACCTGCAGTAAATTTCACATTCTGCTCACCAAAAGCAGTTTGAATTGAAAGCTCACCACCATCATAATCTTCCGGCGAATTCAGAAAGACAGTAATCGCGATATCCGAGCGATATAAATCACCAATTCCCATCACCGGATCATCAATGTGTGATCCGTAGTGCATGCCTTGCGTATAACGTGCGTAAAAAGGTGCGGCGATTCGCAATGGCAATGCCGCATTCTTATACACAGGGTGGCGAACCAGATTCCCCATCAGACGGCTATTCAACTCGGCCAGCATGTGCTCATCGGCTGATAATTCCTGATTGTTCTTGACCTGTCTGGCCGATGCGCCTGCTGACAGTTTTCCGTCCACATAGTGAGCGTGCTGTAACCGGGAGACAATAAATTCAAGATCGCGCTGACCCAGAATGGCGGGGATGCGGATTAGCATGTGCGAATTAGCATGTGATAGAACGCATGTTTATAATCAAAAGATGCCGTCATTAACGAGATAGATAAATAAACATATGATACTGAAAGTTATAATTAATGAACAAACCTATCCAATGGACATCCCGCCACATATGCTTGAGGATGGCGAGGAGTTCTTTAGCATAATGGACACGGATATGGATGCGGGCTGGCAGATGAGCCGTGAATGGGTAGGCAATCCCGATGCCATGCAGCGTTGTCAGATTGCCGCGGACAAAATGCTGACGGCTATTGAGGCCGACAATAAGCCGCTTGCGGCGCTAATGGCCGCCTATATCCTCAAACGCATGCCTGAAGTCAGCAGCGTGGACATTGATACCAGCGGCGACATTACCCAAACTCAACTCAACTGAAAATATTAAATGCCTCTAAAGAATACTCAGGAAAACCATCGTTACAGGTCGAAGACTCTGTTGCCGGAAACGGCCTTCAGCCTTATTCCGGCCTACGTCCGCCTACCGTTAAATTTGGCGGGTCGGCAACGTCGTAGGCCGGGATAAGCGAAGCGTTCCCGGCAGCGGTGCTCAGTCCTGAAAATTGCTTAGAGGTGTTAAATATTATCAAGCTCCGCTCTCGCGCGTTGAATCGTTTCAAGCAGACGGCTGCGCTCTATCGGATAGGTTAATGTTGCATACAGCGGGAAAATGGCTTCGACTTTCTGCAGATGCGGCTGGTCCTGTTTATCCATAAAAATAATCAGTCTGGCTTTCGGGTTATCGCGCTGCAATCCGGCAAACAATGTTTCCAGATTGCTGATTCTCGTTCCGTAAGTCGGCCCGAAATGAAATTCCGCGACTACGACATCCGGCTTGAGCTTTTTGCTGATGACCAACGCCCGGCGCATCGTGTTGGTGGATGTTACCTCAAATCCGGCCCGTTCATATAATGGAGTGAAATTCGAGTAGCCACCCATTTCGATGATCGCCAGTAAATTTTTCTTTTCCTCAAAACTCATTTTTTTAGCTGATCTATATGTGCGTATCACACATATCGTATGTTATTATGCGTAATACACACATCATCTGTTACCTGGAGCCAGACATGAACCTCAGTAGCGCGACTCAATCCAACACTGACGAAGTGTTGTGTAAGGCGCTGTTTAACGCCCTGCATGCACTCGAACTGAATCAGACTGTTCTGGGCGCTATTCTCGGCAAGGATCGTACTACCATATCCCGATTAGAGAAACGGGGTTCAATCGATTCGGCAAGCAAGGACGGAGAACTCAGCACCCTGTTCCTTGCCATCTATCGCGCGTTGTTTGCCCTGATGGGGGGTGATCATGCGAACATGCGGCACTGGCTGACGACCGAAAATCGGCACCTGAACGGAATTCCTCTGAAGCTGATGCACTCCATTGAAGGATTGGTCCGCGTGAGTCAGTATCTCAATGCCATACGCGGCAAAGTTTAACTCCGCAGTGTGCGGGCATTCGTTACATGAAAAATCATCCTGCTGGAGCACTGGATATCTGGGCTGGATGCAACCGCTCAGTCTGACAGTCACGCGCGTGGTTGAGTCGCAGGAACAAATTGCCACTATGGGCTTGGTCGATACGGCCGATGAGCAACTGATACTCGAACAATTAATCGAGGCATCCAAACCTCCTGTTCCAGCATCCCGAAAGAAAGGCAAGGCATATCATTATCTGATTCAGACGGCATTTCGTTATCCTCCTCTTGAGCATGGATCGCGTTTTGGTGCGCAAACCGAGCCGGGCATCTTTTATGGATCGCTGGAAGTCCGTACAGCGCTGGCAGAGACGGCCTATTACAGAATGCTGTTTTGGCAGGGTATGAATGTATCCCCGCCCAGCAAGCGCATTGTCACGGCGCACACCTCTTTTGAGATCACAATCAGGACTAAGTCAGCGGTACGGCTGGAAGGCCCGTCGTTCGACAGCTATCAAAAGCTGCTTATCCACTTGACGGATTACCAGACAAGTCAACTTCTGGGCGCCAAAATGCGTGAGGCCGGAGTGGAGGCCTTTACATTTCACTCTGCACGTGACTACACCGTGGGTATCAATGCAGGTATTTTCTTTATTTATGCGATCATCAATAAAGTCCCCAGAAGGTTGCAGCAATGGATATGCACTACAGTAGAAGACAGCGTGACTTTCATTAATCAGAATGAACCACTGAATCGGTATTCGTTCTAGTTTTGACCAAGGCATCAAACAGGACTTTAAGCATCTTATATTCATAATTGCCCTCGATCCAGTTGTTTATATTCTGGAACGTAAGCACACGACCCGCACCGTTGACCCGATCAATCTCCGTTTGCTATTGAACTGATTTACAGCATTTTTTCCAT
>JBGTHR010000294.1:0-5795 GCA_041746095.1 Gammaproteobacteria bacterium
GCCGACCGAGGCCGAATGGGCCTGGGTGGCGCGCTATGAGGCAGGCCCTAACGCCAGAAAATTCCCCTGGGGGGATGCCTTGCCACCAACAGAAAAATCGGGTAATTATGCGGATCGCTCGGCTGCCAGCCTGATCGCGAATAATCTTGATGGTTATATGGATGGATATGTTGCCAGTTCACCGGTGGGTGCGTTTAAACCCAACGCTCTTGGGGTGTATGACGTGGGCGGTAACGTGGCGGAATGGGTGCATGATTACTATGCCGTCTACCCGGAAGCCGCTGGACAGACTTTTACCGATCCCACCGGTCCTGCCACCGGGAGTTTTCATGTCATCCGTGGTTCAAGCTGGCAGCAGGCCAGTATCAGTGAACTGCGGCTGAGCTATCGGGACTATGGCGATAAGCCCAGGCCAGATGTAGGCTTTAGAATCGCGCGTTACGCACAATGAGGGATTTATGAAAGTCATTTACACAGCCTGCCTGCTCATCGGGGCCTTGTTTTCAGCCGCAATGGCAGAATCCGTGGACGAAACCAGTTCATCAACGACAGAGAATGCCGGGACAGCACAATCATCGGCATCACAGGCGGAATCTGCTGGAGCCACTCCACAACCAAAGGCCAGCAGTGCGAAATCAAATGAGCAATTCAGGCCTTCTGAAAAGATATCAGCCGATACCGCAGTCTCCTTCCCGGCAGATATTTAAGTAAGATCAGTTAATGAAGATCAGCCAATGAAAAACCACACCTCGTTTGAATTCCTCTATCAGATATTTGCCCTGCTGATTGTAATCATTCTGGTGCATGCGGCTTATGTATCAGTCATTCGTCCCAATGCCGAAACGATTCGCTCGGAACAGGCCGCCCAGCTGGCCCAGAATCCCGACTATTCGCCTGACAGCTCGCTATATATTTTATTGAAAGACTATGAACAGGAGGCCTGCTTTATATTGTTGCTGTGGGCAATTGCAATCATGGGCTACAAGGCGTTTGGAGCATTTCAGGAGCGTTCATTACTGCACCAGGACCTGATACCGCTTAGCGAGGGAGAGAGCGTATTGCCTGAAGACGCCAGAGAATATTCCCGCCCGATACAGGCATTGCCCGAGGCTCAGCAAAACCTGCTGATGCCACGCGCGCTGCTTACGGCATTGGATCGGTTTCGCTCGACACGCAGCATTCAGGATACCTCGGCAGCGGTTCAGAATATATGTGAAACGGAATCCGAGCGGCTCGACTCGGAGCTTTCCATGGTGCGTTACATCGCCTGGGCCATTCCTTCAATAGGATTTATTGGCACGGTGCGCGGCATCGGTGACGCACTGGGCCAGGCGCACCGGGCAGTGGAAGGAGATATTGCCGGCGTCACTGAAAGTCTGGGTGTGGCATTTAATTCTACATTTATTGCTCTGTTATTGAGCATTCTGTTGATGTTCCTGGTTCATCAGTTGCAGTTGCTTCAGGAGCGTCTGGTGCTGGATGTAGAACGCTACTGTGAGCGCCGGCTGATCCGGCATTTACAGGTGCGTGAATAACGCCTAGCTGATATGAGTACCTGTGTGCTTGAGCTGAACGATACCGGTATCCGTGTATTCAGCGACAATAGGCTGCTCTACGAAAGCCCCGGCTATGCGTTGGTCGATGGCAAACAGGTAATCACCGGCAAGCAGGCGCAGTCACTGGCGCGTCTGTCTCCACGCAAGATCAATACCCGATTCTGGAGTCAGCTCAGCCTCGATTCGTTGAATATGCATTCCCCCCGTGTGCAGCACACAGCCGATCTGGCATGGCTTCATCTCGCTGAAATTCAGAGCGCCATACAAGCCGAATGCAATGAATTGATATTTGCATTGCCCGGAACCTTCAGCAAGCAACAACTGGGATTATTGCTGGGCATTGCCCAGGAGTGTTCGATAATGGTCACGGGTCTGGTGGATTCCGCGCTGGCGGCAGTGGCCAGTCTTGAGACTAAGCAAAAGTCCGTGATCCTGGATATCCATCTGCACCGAATTGTGTTGACGCATGTAACTGCCGATGCTGATTTGCGCAGAGGCGAGGTCGAGGTGCTGGCAAACTCCGGACTGGTATCGCTCCACGAAGTATGGGCCGAGGCCATCAGCGATCTGTTCGTGCGGCATACGCGATTTGACCCCATGCATCGCGCCCAGACCGAACAAGCCCTGTACGACTCAATGCCAGCATGGCTGGCCCGCCTGGATAGAGAAGCCGTTATAGACATCGAGATCGATGCAGGCCGACGCAGTCATTCTGTCTCTTTACCGCAGGAGGCCCTGGTAAAAGCCGCCTCGGAATACTACAAGCGCGTGACTGATGGAGTGCTGTTGTCGCTTGGTTCCGATACTTCCATTCAATTGCTGCTCACCAACCGAATATGCCGCTTGCCTGGCTTTATCAGGTATCTACAAAACAAGCTGCCCGATATCCAGATCATTAAATTGAATGAGGATTCGGTATCGCAAGGCGTGAGTCTGTACGAATCCCAGATTCATCAATCTGGTGAGTCCCTGCATTATGTGAGCCGCCTTGAGTTTTTGTCCCGAAAGAGCGCCTCGGAGTCTTTAATAGCAAAACCCCTCTATGTGGTCCATCAGGGCCACGCCCATGCCCTGACCCATGGACCGCTTGAGATTCGCTGCTGTTCTCAGCAAGACAACCCTGAACAATATAACCTTCAGGAAATTAATCATGAGCAAAACAACCATGAACTCAGAATAGAGAGGCGCGTCTATAAAGAGAGTCCTGTTCCTGACGAGAGCGATGACTATTGTCTGATTCATCGGCTGGATAACAGCGTTATGCTCGAAAAGCATGGGGTGGCGAAGATATTCGTCAATCAGGAACAAGTATTTAGCGACACTCAACTGCGTGCCGGGGACAGTGTGTATATAGGTGAGTGTGGTGCAGCCTTGCTGCTGATCGAGTTGCTGGACTGATATGGCCAGACGTCGAGAAATTAATGTCTTCAACCTGTCGTTTCTGGACATCATGTCGTGCGGGTTCGGCGCGGTCATACTGCTTTTCATGATCATTAATCACGACGCAAAAGTGCGTTCAGATACGCTGAATGAGAATATCCTTGCCGAGGTCGCCCTGCTCGAAGAGGAGGTGCTGGAAGGTGAAAAACATCTGGTAGAGCTCAAAGATTCCCTGCGCGAAACCGAGACCGCGGAGAGCCACGCCCGAGCAAGGTCAGGGCAGATTTCCACACAGTTGCAACAGGATAAAAGTGGGCTTGAGGCATTACTCAAAGACGTAGAGCAGAAAGAAACTGAACTGGCTGCCTTGAAGGCCAGTCTGAAGGCTCAGGAAAAATCCACTGAAGAGCTGAAATCCGTTCAAGTCGATACCGAGGATAAGGGTGAAGCCGTACGCAGCTTTCAGGGTGAAGGTGACAGACAATATCTGACTGGTTTGAAAGTCGGCGGCAAGAATATACTGCTGCTCGTGGATGCCTCAGCAAGTATGCTGGACAGCACCATAGTCAACATCGTGCGGCGGCGGAATCTGCCGGATGAGCAGAAACTCAAGGCGCCCAAGTGGCGGCAGGCAGTCCGTACGGCCGATTGGATAACCAGCCAGTTTCCGGGCGACAGTAAATTCCAGATCTACACTTTTAATACCACCGCCGAGCCATTGCTGAAAGGCACGCAAAAAAAATGGATCGGTGTAAAAGAGGGGAATCAGCTGGATCAGGCCATACAGGCCTTACAGCGTGTTGTGCCAGCCAATGGCACAAGTCTGCAAAATGCATTTGCCGAAGCGCGGGCGCTGAGTCCACAGCCGGACAATATCTTTTTGATCACCGATGGACTGCCCACCCAGGCGGAGTCCAGGCCATTTAGCGGCAAGGTATCTAGCGAAGCACGCTTTAAATACTTCCAGAATGCGGTCAATGTCCTGCCCAGGGGGATCCCTGTGAATGTGATCCTGCTACCTATTGAGGGCGATCCACGCGCAGCCAGCGCCTACTGGCAGTTGGCGCAGATAAGCCAGGGATCCTTTCTGACGCCCTCTGCGGACTGGCCATAGAGAGCGATGCGATCACGACGCCAGATTGAAGGGGCGAGCCTGTCATTTCTGGATTGTATTTGTTGTGGGTTCGGAGGGATTATCCTGTTGCTGGTGTTATCCAAGAATGCCGAGCCCACTCTGCTGGAGCAAAGTACCGAGCAACTGCAGGGCCAGCTTGCCAGTCTGCGTGAACGGGTGTTTGAGATTCGCGGGCAAAGCACGACTCTCGATGAGACCCTCACAGAAAAACAGCAATTACTTGCCGAGCAGAAAAGCAAGTTGACGCGGCTTGAGGGTGATCTTGCATCCGTGAGCAGTCAACTTGCAGCCTCCAGCCAGGATGCTACTGTCGGCGAAATTATAGAGAAGCGTCTGCAGGAAGCTAAGCAATCACTTACTGAGGAGATGCGGCGCCTGCAGGCGGGACAATCGCGCCAGCAGACAAAAAGTAATGCCATAGGTGGCATACCGGTCGATAGTGAGTACATCATTTTTATTATTGATACCTCGGGGAGTATGTTCAACAACAGTTGGCCATTGGTGCTTAAGAAACTGGATGAGACATTAAGCATCTATCCTCGAGTCAAAGGCATACAGGTCATGAGTGACATGGGTGAATATATGTTTTCCCAGTATCGCCGCAAATGGATTCCTGATTCGTCTGCGCGCCGGCGGGCCATTATTCAGCGTCTTGCAAGCTGGCATCCGTTCAGCAATAGCAGCCCGGTTGAAGGCATTACAGCCGCAATCGAAACCTTCTATGCCGCCGACAAGAAGATCAGCCTGTATGTGTTTGGTGATGATTTTTCTGGGGGCTCCATTGAATCCGTTCTCAAGACTGTCGACAGACTGAATCAAACGCAGGCGGACGGCTCACGTCGAGTGCGCATACATGCCGTGGGGTTCCCGGTGCAGTTCGCCCAGGCGCCCCAGTTGCAGATAGGCGGCATACGCTTTGCCACTCTGATGCGTGCGCTGGCGGAGCAGAATGATGGCACCTTTGTTGGTCTGAACAGTTTCCGGCGCTGACATGTGTCCGTGGCCATGAATCGAGAGTTATTATTCGAATCGACATGGCCATTCTTAAAAAACTGTATTTTGTTCGTGTGCGTGGGCCTGCTGATCGGCTTATCCGCTTGTACGACACACACCATCGCCATCGACAATACGATTCCTGAGCCATTGATAGAACCACTGGCGCTGCATATCGGTGTGTTTTATGCGCAGGCGTTACGTGAGTACACATACACTGAGGAAAACAAACAGGGCGAGAAATGGGAGCTGCCCATCGGCGCCGCCAGTGTCATGGCGTTTGAGCGTCTGTTGCCAGTGATGTTTGAAGAAACTCAATCACTGGATTCTATTGCCACGCCTGATGTAGCTGAACTGGACGCCATCCTTGCGCCCAGTATCACAGATACTGACGTCTTGACACCCGAGGAATCCAACTCAAAGTTTTATCAGGTGACAATCCAGTATCAAATGCGCCTGCTGTCCACGCAAGGGGAATTGATTGCCGTCTGGCCGCTGACCGCTTATGGAAAAGACCGTGCGCCGTTGCTTAAAAAAACCGAATCCATACGACGTGCGTCCGTAATGGCGCTGCGCGATGGCGCCGCGCTGTTTGCTATTCGCTTGAGGGATGAGCCTGACGTTAACCGATGGCTGCAAACTGAAGGAGTCATTCACAGTCAGACAGGTCCGGAGGAATATCCGAGCGCCTATTTCATTGATGAAACTCTCATTAAAGACGATATACTTGA
>JBGTHR010000295.1:0-3095 GCA_041746095.1 Gammaproteobacteria bacterium
GTGATAGCGGCCAACATGATCCGGAGATTTATACGCAGATTGTCAAAGATTATCCTGACCGAGTCCTCGCCATTTATATTCGAAATGTCAGCCGCAATGGCCAACGAGTTCAAGCAATCGAAGTGCTGGCTGCAAAGGCAGCGGAAGCAGGAACCAGCCTGATGCTTGCGGCGGATAGTTTTGCCATGGCAAGGCATGCTGCAGAACACCAGCTTCTGTCATTGGAGTCTTTATCTGATATTCTCAGGGAGTACAACATTCAACAGAATGGTGAAGACATTAATCCCACATATATTATTAAAGACTCAACTCCGCAAAAAACTAAAGAGGCTGTGGAAGATGGAGATTTGGACGAAGCGTTGAATGAGGAAACCGGAGACGATAAACCACCCAGCGTTGTAGTTGAAACCAGTATCAGGGAACCGTAGTCTGAACTATTTCACATACCATAACTCAGGCATCCTCTCCTCTTGCTCAGCTATCGTCATGCCTTTCACGCGGGCAACCACGCCGATGTGCTCAAGCATCTGGTACTGATTAACAGTCTTCAACAGTTAATCCAGAAACCAGCACCGATTCTCTATATTGATAGCCATGCAGGCGCGGGCAGCTATCAAACGGATAATGCTATATCCCGCAAAACAAACGAATACGCTAAGGGCGCCGCCAGAATGCAGCCGGATGCTTTGCCCGATAGTTTTGCCTGCTATGGCAAACTGTTGACGAATTCCCGGCAACGAGGGATCTATCCCGGTTCGCCGTTACTGGCGGCACACATCTTACGCGAGCAGGACAGGTTGAATCTGTTCGAACTGCACCCCAAAGATCATTCGGCGCTTGAGGCGCTCTTTGCCCGTGACCGACGGGTAAAAATAGTACACAGTGACGGCTTTCAGGCATTAAAGGCATTGTTGCCAGCCAAACTGAAACGGGCGCTGATCCTTATGGACCCTTCTTATGAAATATTGAGTGACTATAAGCAAGTAGTCACAACACTTAAAGAAGGTTACAAGCGGATGCCTAATGCAACCTATCTGCTGTGGTATCCGGTAGTACAACGAAGACTGATCACTCGCATGAAGACCCAGCTATGTGATAGTAAGATGCGTGACCTCTGGCAATTTGAGCTGGGCATACTGCCTGACACCGATGATTACGGTATGACGGCCAGTGGACTCTTTGCAATTAATCCACCCTGGCGACTGATTGCACAACTACAAACGTTGCTGCCAGCTATTCAGCAAGTACTGGCGCCAGAGCAGGGGTTTTATCAAATAGAGAATATTATTGCGGAAACAAATTCCGGGAAATGATTATTTGTGTTTCTGAATTCTTAATTGGCGAATCAACATGAGACGGCAATCACTAAGCTATTAATACATCATGGTTAATAGCAGAATTATTCTTTATTCTATTAGTAATCAAGACTTACGCGTTGTCTTATACGGATTATTGGTTATGTGACCGCAGCCACGGATTGGCAGCACATAGCCTGTTATTGTTAAGTAAATTTTATATGGCAAGGACGCTATGGAAACTGAAAACCCGCTACGAACACTATGTTTGTATGCCAGGGAGAATTCGGGTTATACCGAAATCCTCAATTCCCTCATCAATACGGATTCATCCGCTATTCCCGCACAATTGCCAGCTACTCAGGCAATGCAGGAGATATGGGTTTTCGTGAACAGGTTTTTTCTGCGCGAACTTTCGGCCATTGATAGATTGCACGCAAACCAATCTGCGCAAGACCGCCGCCTGCAGGCGGCGCAACGAACGCTCAACTATCTGATCCAGTTATCGGAGAAGTCACAGCCAACCCCGTAGCTGAGGCCCTGGCAGCAAGCCGCTGGTTGAATACACCAGTAATGGGGATGTAATTGTGGGTATGGAGTGTGGCTAGCCCCCGCAGGTAATGACCGGTTTGCCAGTGTGCGCGTACAGGTAATCAAACTCAGCGCAGGAAGAACTGCACTGGCACCACCAGTTCAAGCTGCGCCTGCTGCATCTCATTGGGCATGACCGGCAAGGGTTGGGCGCGTTCGATCATGGCTTCGACTTCTTCATCCAGCAGCGTGTAGCCGGAACTCTCCTCCAGCTGATAGGCGAGCACCTGCCCGGCGCGATTCATGGTAAAGCGCAGTACCGCAGTGCCCTGTTGACGGCGCATGCGGGCGCGGCGCGGATACTGTTTATGTTGTTCCAGCCAGGCGCGCAACACACTGATGTAATCGGCCCTGGCGGCCGGTGAGCCACCGGCCTGTACAGCACTTTGACTGCCGGCAGTCGGTTGCTCACGGGTGCCGGATTCGCCCTGGCTGCCGGCGGGAATGCGGGCGGTACGCACCGGCGGTGCGGCTTCGGCGGTTTCACTGGCGAGCGGGGTTTCTGCCACCACGGGCGCTGCGACCGGTGTCGGCAGGGGTTCGGTTGCTGTGACTGGTTCAGGCTTGGGTTCGACGGTGGGTGTGGCCACTGCCGCTTCGATACGTTCGGCCCACTCGGTCGCGACTTCGACCGGTTCGATGGCCTCGACGGTCTCGGTTTCCTCGGCCACCGGTTGCGCCTCACCCGGGGCACCGCCGGCCGGGCCCAGCGCGATCTCAATGCCACGGATACCGGCGCTTTCAGCGCCGCTGTTCAGGGCTGCTGGCGGCAGCGCCAGCAGCAGTCCGACGCCCAGGTGCAGAACGGCGGCAACGATCCCGCCCACCAGCATATGCCGAGGCCGAATCTGCATCAGATCTCTCCTGGCGTGGTCAACATCCAGACCTTCTCCACCCCCGAACTACGCAGTCTATCCATGACTTCAATGACGCGCTGAGCATCGACAGCACCGTCTGCCTTTAACCGCACGCTCAGAGCCTCGGTGGCAGGTTCCTGCTCGGCAATAAACGATGGCAACGCCTCAAGCTCCAGTTCCTCACCCTGCACTGCCAGCCGTCCATCAGCAGCGATGGATACGGTGATGGGCTGTGGCTCGGGGCTGGTCTCACTGGTAGACTCAGGCGGCGCAACTTCGAACGCATCTGGCTCTGCAAGCTCGCCAGCCAGCATAAAAAAGATCAGCAGTAAGAATACAATATTGACCAGCG
>JBGTHR010000296.1:0-2548 GCA_041746095.1 Gammaproteobacteria bacterium
ACACGGGTAATAACCAGTTTCTGGTGGTGAATCAGTTCACCGTGAAAGGCTCCAAAATGAACCGTCGCCCGGATGTGGTGGTGTTTATTAATGGCCTGCCCATTGCGGTGATTGAGCTTAAAAACCTTGCCGATGAAAATGCGGGCGTGTGGAGTGCTTACAATCAACTGCAAACTTATAAAGAAGAAATCTCAGATCTGTTTGTCTTTAACGAAGCGCTGGTGATCTCCGATGGTGTCAATGCACGTATCGGCTCGCTGACTGCAAATAAGGAGCGTTTTCTTCCCTGGCGCGTGATCAAAAATGAATCCGACAAGCCGCTGCTGGAATATGAATTGGAGAAAGTCGTTCGGGGTTTTTTTGATCGGGCATTGCTGCTTGATTATCTGCGCTACTTTATTTTATTTGAGCAGGATGGTGACAAGCTGATTAAGAAAATCGCCGGTTATCATCAATTCCATGCGGTTCGAGAGGCTGTGCGAGTGACTATGATTGCCTCTAGCGCTTCGGATAAGAATTTACAAGACACTGAGCGCGCTACTTATGGTAAGGAAGTCAAGCCGGGTTCGCGTAAGGCCGGTGTTGTCTGGCATACGCAAGGTTCGGGTAAGAGTATTTCCATGGTGTGCTACGCGGGCATGTTGCTGCAACAGCCCGAAATGCAGAACCCGACCCTGGTGGTGGTGACGGATCGTAATGATCTGGATAACCAGTTATTCGATAATTTTGTCGCAGCGAATATGCTGCTGAAACAGGTGCCGGTACGGGCAGACAGCCGCGATGATTTGCGTGAGCTGTTAGCATCGAGCCAATCTGGCGGCATTATCTTTACCACCGTACAGAAATTCTCTTTACTCAATGGCGAGGAACAGCATCCGGCACTCAGTCAACGCAGCAATATCGTTGTGATCTCCGACGAGGCGCATCGTAGTCAGTATGGCCTCAAAGCAGTGCTGGATCAAAAGACCGGACAATACAAGTTCGGCTATGCCAGGCATTTGCGTGATGCCTTACCGATGGCTTCATTTATCGGATTTACTGGCACCCCCATTGCCACAGAGGACAATGACACCCGTGCGGTATTTGGTGACTATGTCAGTATCTATGATATTCAGGATGCCGTGGACGATGGCGCGACCGTGCCGATTTATTATGAAAGCCGTCTGGCCAAACTCGACATTAACCAGGCCGACATTGAAAGGCTTAACGCAGAAGTCGATGAGGTCATGGAAGATGAAGAAGACCTTAATACGCGTGAAAATACCAAGGGTAAATGGGCTGCACTGGAGAAACTGGTTGGCGCTGAACCCCGTCTGCAACAAGTGGCCAAGACCTGGTGAAGCACTTCGAGGAACGTAACGCAACTATCGAAGGTAAAGGCATGATTGTGGCCATGAGCCGGGACATTTGCGCCCACCTGTATAACGCAATTACTGCCTTGCGGCCTGAATGGCACGATACGGATATCGACAAGGGCGCGATCAAGGTGATTATGACAGCATCGGCCGCTGATAAGCCGTTGCTGCAGGCGCATAACTACAACAAGACGCGAAAGAAACGTCTGGAAAAAAGATTTAAAGATGCCAAAGACCCACTCAAACTCGTCATCTTGCGCGATATGTGGCTCACCGGCTTTGATGTCCCCTGTGCCCATACCATGTATATCGACAAACCCATGCGCAGCCATAACCTCATGCAGGCCATCGCGCGCGTCAATCGGGTATTTAAAGACAAACCCGGTGGCCTGGTGGTGGATTACATCGGTATTGCCAATGAACTCAAACAGGCACTGAAGACTTATGCCGATTCCAAAGGCAAGGGCAATCCGACCCACTTGACGGCTGAGGCGTTTTCGATACTTGTTGAGAAAGTCGATGTGGTGAGAGGTCTGTTCCAGGGCTTTAACTATGGAGACTACGAAACTGCTGCCACCATGTTACTCATACCGGCTGCTAACCATATTCTTGGCCTGGACGATGGTAAAAAGCGGTTTCTGGATACTGTGCTGGCCATCACCAAGGCCTTTGCCCTGTGTGGCACTCTGGATGAGGCTCACGAATACAAGAAAGAAATCGCCTTTTTCTCGGCTATAAAAGCGGTGATTACCAAGGCAACGACAGTCGATAAAAAACGCACAGAAGAAGAACGCAACTCAGCACTGAAACAGATTCTTGATAATGCAGTCATCGCCGATGGCGTGGACGATATATTTACGCTTGCCGGACTGGAAAAACCTAACATCGGCCTTCTGGATGAACACTTCATGGAAGATGTCCGAAACATGAAGGACCGTAACTTCGCGGTCGAATTACTGGAAAAATTGTTGCGGGATGAGATTCGTGCCCATACCCGGAATAACATCGTTCTGGAAAAGAAATACGGCGACCGTCTGCTGGAGAGTCTGCGCAAGTACCGCAACCGTGCCATCGAGACGGCCCAGGTGATTGAAGAACTCATTCAGATGGCCAGGGACATCCAGGATGCGCTGAAGCGCAATGAGGAGCTGGGATTGAACGAGAGTGAGCTGGCTTTTTATGACGCCCTCGCC
>JBGTHR010000297.1:0-4092 GCA_041746095.1 Gammaproteobacteria bacterium
CACCGATGGCCGATATCACCTCCCAATACCGGGTAGCGCTATTTCGTGGTCCACACCAGATGATATTTGCAATCCCAGACCGTGTGGCTGCCACGTTTATAATCCTGCATACCACAATATTATCATCCTTCGCCTAAAGGCGAGGGGTTTACCGATCCACTATCGGGGACTCTAAATAATCAATAGCTGGGTGATAAATCTTAACAAGCGTAGATATTTGAATGACCGCGAATTCAAGGACGGAGGGAAGCAGCAAAAGGATTAATTAGGCATCTTGTCCCGGCCAATAAAGTGTAGCCAGGCTCCAAACCACCCACCTGCCCCACCCCCAAGGGTATTAAGTACCAGATCAGTAATCTGCGGGGTACGACTTTCGATAAAGAACTGGCTGATCTCAATTGTCAAACTCATCAACCCGCAAAGAATTAGTCCCTTGGTAAAACTCATAGATTGCCTGTAAATCAATGCCAATAGCAGTCCGAGAGGGATGAAACCGAAAAAGTTAATCACCCAGTCAGCCCCTACATTATCTCTCCACCCCTTAAGTGAAAAGGCGTTTTTTAGTTTGTAGTCCAGTAATGACTGACCTGTCTGGTAGACCCCCGCAGTGTAGAGGTCATCGAAGGAATAGATATAGGAATTGGCGCCGACACTGATTTCGACGGGTGAGAGTTCACCCTGCCATGGAAACGCGTAGGTTAATTCATTACCAAGAGCAAGCTTATACTGCGCATCCCAGCTCCGCATGTAATCCTCAGGGAGTGCAGCCCTAAGCTGCTCGTTGCCATCAATAGTTATCAGTAGCCCGTCTGGAGTCAAATCCACACTCACCGATAATTTCTTCTCTTCGGAAAACACACGGGGAATCACATACACGTCGCCAGCCGGATCATCGACAACCGTACGCACATAGACGACCAGATTATTCAGTTTCTGACCTATGGTTATATTCCGGTTATCGTCATCCATGGAAATCGTCAGAATACGCGCCAGGGCTTGCGGTTCTATATCCTTGGTGATTGCACTAAATTTCAGTGTGAGGCGATTTAGCCTAATGGCATCAATCAGCCAGATCATTCCTGAAGCGGAACTGGCAATACTTCGTTGCGGAAATATAAAACCATTAGTCGAGGATTTAGTGATCTCTCCGCGCTGAAAAGTAAATGGCCCGGTAAGTTGAAATGGATAGAAACCTATCAACCAGTAGACGATGAGAAATACTATAAGTAGGGCACGTGTCTTCACGAATATAATTCAACAATGAGTGGGCAGGTCAAGGAGGATATATCTTGAACTTTCCTGCTAACACGTTATACATAATAGTAGCGATCTCAGAACTCCAGGCCGACAGATGCGGTACTTGGCCACTGGCAGAGCCGATTCCTAAATTAACATTAGGTTCGCGATAATAGATGAGCTGCAACTGTGCATAGCAATCGGCAAAATGCAGTAAGCGCAGATTACCGAATAAAGGCGAGCGAAGAGATCTTCAGGGATTCGCGGGCTTGCAGAGGCATGCAACGACCGCAGTCCTGCCGCACTCCCCAGTCCCAACAGCTCTATAAATTCGCGGCGCGATAACCAGATGTTCGTTAGTGTGATAATGCTATTGGGGGAAATATTTAGTGAAAACTCCACTAGCAGGTTTACGTTACTTCAGATTCCAATGAGTCTGTATTTCCCTTGTTGTCTATCCAGGTGAGCTTGACGGTCTCCCCTATCCTGCCATTACGATATTTGAAGGACAGATAAGGATTTTTAGAAATCCCCACTCCCCAATGCGCCACGAGGACTTGCCGTTCCATGGTCTCCACAATAACCTCGGTTATGAAATGCGCTGGAATCTTCTCGCCCGTTACCGAATCTTTGCGCAACCCCGTTTCCATAGGATGGCTGACCAGAGCCTTAACGACTACAACAGCCTCTTCAAGCTTGGCGCGCATCTTAATTGTGCTAGCCACTATGCGCCGCCTCCTGCCAGATCAGCCACCACAACCGCCAATGGTAACCTTGATCGATTTTGTCGCGGAATAAAACCTGTCCCTGGATTGAACAACGGCGATCAATCGGGAAGTTTTATTCATCTTGACTCGGGTAGAGACATAGACTTCGGTACCTTCCGGTATTGTGTAAGTGGATATCAATGGTTTCGGATTGTGCTCAACAAAGATGGTTATTGCACTAACATCATCAAGAGTCGCACTGACAGTCACTGGCACGACGGCGCCATTTTCTGCGATTTCAGGAACCTTAATGCTAATAGCATCGGTTTCGATCGTTTCTGTTGTTCCAATAGCAGCCTTCAGGGCCTCTTCTAAAGTCCCTGCTTCGAAGGCATTTCTCGATGCTCCGGCTAGCGCAAAACGCGGGGCCAACAATCCAGCGCCACTCAGTAGACCGACGCCACCAGCAGCAAATGCGCTTTGCACGACTATCCTTCTTATCCTGTTCATAACAGCTCTGTAATTAATCAATGATGATGAAACCAATATTTCCGCCGCAAATGTCCTGCAAAAAAACAGGCTATCGGTATGCAGGGCAGCCCTAAAATCTCGCGCCCGGGCCGTTCAGCGGTATTCCATTACTCATATGCGCATGGAAATACTCAAGATTACGATATTCCTCACTCTGGTAGTCAAACTGTTTAGCGCGCAACAGGTCGTTACAACTCATGTAGCGGCGATGCAGTGACCCCATACTACCCCATTCGGACCGGTAAGCTGGCCAGTGAGTTGTCTGACCCACGGCGGTACTCAGGACATTAGCACGAATCTTCTGGCCTGATTGCTCAAAATGGCATTGATAGCAGGCCAGATTAAGCTGCCCACGTCGCGAAAAATAGAATTCCTTGCCGTGATTATAGGCCGCAAGCGCGCCGGGATCATCCTCTGGTACGACTACCTGGGTTGGCTTGCCGCGTGATTGATACGCAATATACGCCTCAACAGCCAGCAACTCATCAGAGTCATATTCAAGCACTGACTCTCCCTGCTGTTCACGGCATGAATTGATCGCCACTGACAAAGTGACTACCTGACCGGATTGCTTGTCCCAACGCGGGTATTGATCAGCGACATCGGGACGACCAAAGCAGTTCTGGTAGGATTTTCCGTTGCTGAATTTCTCGTTCCATGCCTGCTCTCCCGCATCAATCGCAGGCCCATATGGGGGAAACTCCTCAATGGCCTGCCAATTTTCACGCATTACAGCGTCAAGCGCGTAGAACCCGTTAGCAAATTCTTCTTTTGGTAAATTCGGAAATTTCTGGAAAAAAAATGTCTGCAACTTTTCAACATCCTGTTCTGGAGTCGCAGAGGGATTGTAAAATGGCACACGTTTGAGAAATTCCGTATTAGTTAGCATCTGTTGATGAGCTGACTTCGCTTGTTGCTCAGCCTGCTTCGCCAGTGAAATGGCCGTTGCAAACTCGCCTGAATCCGCGGCCTGCCTGGATTTCTCCAGCAGCAAACCAGTATCACGCCATTCGTAGTTTACTGAAGCCACAACTTCAAATGCCTCAACAGCCGTTGCAAACACGGACTCAAAAGTCTGCTTTAATGATGTGGCTAATGTCATGCTAGCCGAAGCGCCAATCACGGTGGCAATAAGAACTCCGGCTACCCATCGTGTTACCGCCAATTTGCTATGAGTCATTCAGCCTCCGCCAACAAGTTGCAGCTACAAGGTTTGGATGTAGTCTACAATCAGATCAATCTCCGGCCCAGTCAGTATGCCATGCGGGCCAAAAGGCGGCATCAGTGTGAGCGGATTAGTAATTCTGGCATCGGCTATCTGCTCTTTAAGACGAGACCTGTCTGGATAACGAAGCTTAATAGCGACCAAAGGTGGTCCAATGGTGCCCGGGCTTTCGCCATTGGCTATTACATGACAGGCAAGGCAATTACCTTTTTGACGATCGGAAACCAGCGCCTTACCTGCCGCAATTCTATCATCCAGCTCAGCCTCGGCATGGCTAATCGAGGTTACAGGCGAACATAATACGCTGCAATATAGAGCAGTTAGTATGCTGTGCCTAAATGCATCATTCACTTTGTACGCACTCGACGTTCTCCAAGCCTTGTCGAGCTTGAA
>JBGTHR010000298.1:0-2002 GCA_041746095.1 Gammaproteobacteria bacterium
AAATCGTTTAATCTTTTCAATGCATAAGCATTGTTTATGCGTATCAGCGCGATAGTCTGGCAGTCTGATAATGCCAACTTTCCTGACAGCGACTTTTATCCTGTATACATTCTGCACAGCACAAATTGTAAAAAATACTCATGGAAAAAATCAATGAAAGATGACATCAAGGCAGTCAGGGAGATTCGAATCAACCCTATCGTACCGTCGGAATCCGTTCTGGTGGCAACTGCACGAGGCATGCGCCCGCGCAAGGCGGAAAAGACAGTTGAACGTGATTCTCGAATGCGAGTCGATACCTGTCCATTTTGTCCTGGCAATGAACATAAAACGCCGCCAACCATTTCCGCTTTGCCCAATGAAAAAGACTGGCAGATACGTTCGGTAGAGAATCTGTTTCCGGTGCTGGGGGATGATCAGAGTTCTACGAGCCTGAGTTTTGGGTTGCAACAGGTCATAGATGGTTACGGACGGCACGAGGTGATCATCGATCATTCCTCGCATGGTATTGCGCTACACGAGATGAGTGAATCCCATCTGAGCATGCTGTTCGGAGCCTATCGAGATCGTATGACAGAGCTGTATCAATCCGATTCCAGACTCAAATATGTGATGATCTTTAAGAACTATGGTCCGGCGGCGGGGGCCAGTATCGCGCACACTCACAGCCAGATCATTGCCATGCCGGTGGTGCCGGAGAACGTCATCAATGAGGTGGAGCATAGCCGCAGTTATTACCGCAAACATAATCAATGCATCTTCTGTACTCAAATTGACGAGGCTTTAACCTTTGAAGCCACTATCTATGACCGGGACTCGGGAGAGATTCGGCGCAAGATCAATGTCGGTCAGTATGTAGTGGAACGCGGCAAAAAATTTATCGCTATCAAACCCTTCGCCAGCCGCTTTGAGTGGGAAGTTCATATTCTGCCGCTGGTACATCAAAGTGATTATCAGCAGGTGACCGATGAGGACCTGCCCGATCTGGCGCGTGTTTTAAGACGAACCATGCAGCGCCTGGATACTGTCATCGAAGGCGCGCAGTACAATTATTTTCTGCACTCATTGCCCAGGCATGATGAATATTCCAGTTGTGATAACAGTTACCACTGGCAGCTGGAGATCTGCCCACGTACCAGCATACCCACCGGATTTGAGCTGGGTTCAGGTTTGTTCGTGAGTACCATCAGTCCGGAAGAGGCGGCGGAGCAGTTAAGGGCGGTAGTGATCGATTAGAGTGCGTATCTGGAATAGTTGCCGATGCTGTATCTGTACTATAACTGACGTGGCTGTGTGGATTGACATGACGTCTAAGCAGGCCGTACACCCTCGACTCACGCTATTGAAAATAATATCAATAATGATACTATACTGGTGTGGCTTCAATCGAAGATATTCTAGCGCAGATGAGGCGAAACCCGAAGGGCATTCGTTTCGCCGATCTGTCGAAGGTCTGCGACAAGTACTTTGGTAAGCCACGGCAGTCGGGCACAAGCCACAGTATCTATAAAACACCGTGGCAGGGTGACCCGAGGGTTAATATTCAGAACGCAAAAGGAAAGGCTAAACCTTATCAGGTGCGCCAAGTATTGCAGGCGATTGCTCGTCTGGAGGTGAACGATGGATAAAAGTATTGATCGCTACACGTATCGAGTTACCTGGTCCGAAGAGGATAGAGAACATGTTGGTTTGTGTGCGGAATTCCCCAGCCTGAGCTGGCTGGAAAAGGAACCCGAAGAAGCTCTGGTCGGTATTCGGAAGTTGGTACAGGGTGTTGTTAAGGATCTGTCCAAAACCAAAGAGCCGGTGCCGGAGCCGATCTCTGCACGCAGTTTTAGTGGCAAGTTCATGGTGCGTGTGCCACCAGAAACCCATCGCTTGCTTGTCACTCAGGCTGCAGAAGCCGGGGTTAGTCTGAATCGGCTTATAGCCAGCAAGCTATCGTAGAACGGCCTGTTAAGAGGCTAAAGGGCTCTGCCCCTTTTTTCCTCAATAAACCCGC
>JBGTHR010000299.1:0-2840 GCA_041746095.1 Gammaproteobacteria bacterium
TTTTGTACAACTCCATCAGCGCCTGATTCATCTTCTGCTTGTCGTTCGCATAGCGTTCTTTCAGCGCAACGAGCTTGGGTTGCACACTGCGCATTTTTGCCATCGAACGGTAGCTGGTCTCTGATAACTTATAAAAGACCAGCTTGATCAGAAACGTGAGGATGATAATTGACCAGCCCCAGTTGTTTACCACCTCGTGTATCCAGCTCAGCAGCCAGAACAGCGGCTTGGAAAGCGCTGTGAATATTCCGTAGTCGGTCAGAAGTTCCAGGCCCTTGGCCGCTTCCTTCATCTGCCCCTGCAGCTTGGGTCCGACAAATAACTGGGTTTGGAACTCGCCCGTTTCGCCTGACAAGACGGTCATCGGTTGTGAACGCATGCCTATGAGGTACTGGGGTTCAGCAGAACCACTGACAACCTTGCTATAAAAATCATTTTGCCCCTCACTGAGCGGTATCCAGGCAGAAACAAAATAATGTTGCAGCATGGCCACCCAACCGCCAGTTACCTGCTTGGTTAAGGGCGCCTTGACCATGTCCTCGAAATCAATCTTCTCGTATTTACCGTCAAAGTAGGCCGAGCCGGTGTATGTATGAATCAGCTTGGACTTGTCAGAATCCCGCACCTGATCATGCCTTAATTGCCGATATTGACGGCCAGTCCATGCCTGATCGCTCTGATTTGAGATATCATGTTCAACCTCAACCAAGAATCTGCCACGCTTGAACGTATAGATCTTGCTGACAGTAATACCGGATTCCCCACGCCAGGTCAGTGGAACTTTGAGTTCATCCTCACCTTCTTTCAGTTGATAATGTGCTTGCTCAGAACTGTAAATGGCGTGATGGCTGGGCGCCAGTTTAGATAACTCCACATCGTTGCGGGTCTTGTCATGCAGCAGCCCTGATTGTGCGACATACAACCGGTCAGTATCTTGCAGGAGCACGAAAGCCTGATCAGGCTTGTCGGAAGAGACCGGGTATGTTGGCAAAGCCAGTCGGCGTATGTCGCCACCGCGTGTATCTATCTCTATATCAAAGACATCGGTTGTGACGTGTATCCGTTGCGATTGACCCCGCTCTGCTTCGCTGTCCGAGGCAGTAGCCAAGGCTTGCTGATTTGCAGCGGGTTGCGCGGATTCAGGTATGTCGTCACTACTTGAGGACAATGTATCTCGCCCAGCTTCATTGGGTTGAGATGAATTGGCAGGCACTGCCGCCGAGTTCAGTTTAGGACCATAGTCAACTTGCCATGCCTGCCAGATCATGAACACTACCATGAACAATGCTAAAAACAGAAACAGACGCGGATTATCCATGGGTGTGACAGTCATTATGATTATCTGGAACAGGATCGAGTCCGCCCGAATGCCAGGGATGACATTTTAGCAAGCGTTGAATTGCCAACCAGATACCCCTGCTCAGACCGTGCCGCTGTAAGGCCTCAATGGCGTATGCCGAGCAGGTGGGTGTGAAACGGCAATGTTGTCCCAAGTAAGGACTAAGGACCAGGCGATAGGCCTTGATCAGTAGTATGATTAGTTTGTTCACGGAGTTTTTATCGCTTGCCAGAGTAATGCAAGCCGCCTGCGTAACTCGTTATTTTGCATCTTTTCCGCAGCAGGCCGGCACATTACCACCAGATCGAAGACAGGAAATTGATGCTGTGAGCACCTGAAGCTCTCACGAATCAGACGCTTGATTCTGTTCCTGTTCACGGCCTTATGAATGTGTTTTTTAGAGATCGCCATGCCAAGTCTTGCATGGTTGTGGCTATTTGGAATAAACAGCACAATCAGGGCATGGTCACTTAAACGTCTTGCCGTTCGGAATACCTGCTGATACTGACTCGACTCCGTCAGACGCAGACATCGTGAAAATGACTGCGTTTGTTTACGCCGATTAATCAGACGGTCAGTCGCGCCCTACCCTTGCGCCTGCGCGCCTTAATAACATTTCTGCCCGCGCGCGTACTCATGCGGGCCCTGAAGCCATGGGTCCGTTTGCGGTGTAAGTTGCTCGGCTGGTATGTACGTTTCATAGTAATCTATCGTTTACATTTGTGACCCGGCGGGGCCTTAAACAAGGGGCGAAAACATACTGTTTGCCGATGCATTTGTCAATGCTACCGTTTGTCCATGGGTACGCCGAGCATGTGGATAACTTATTCTGTTAGGTATAGACTTTTTACAGCTTAATCCACCCTGACTTGTGAGAAACTACCTTTTGGCCGCATCCCCTCTCTGGAAGACATGTACTGATCAACTGGAAGGAGAGCTTACAGACCAACAGTTGAATACCTGGATTCGCCCCCTTCAGGCTATTCAAAATGAGCAAACATTGCGCCTGTTAGCACCTAATCGCTTTGTCCTGGACTGGGTCAAGGAGCACTATCTTGGCAGAATCAATGAACTTGTGTGCAGTATGAATCAGGATACTTCTTCTCAGGTTTTCCTTGAGATAGGCAGCTTTACTCAGTCACCCCAACGTGACAATACACCTAAGACAGATGCTCAACTCGCCCCAGCCAGCAGCAACAGCAAGCGCACAGCCGTTGGCCAGAAATCTACTTATGTAAGTTATCTCAATTCTAACTTTACCTTCAATAATTTTGTCGAGGGTAAATCCAATCAGCTCGCGAAGGCTGCAGCAGTGCAAATTGCCAACAATCCGGGCACGGCATATAACCCTTTCCTGATTTATGGCGGTGTGGGCCTGGGTAAAACCCACCTGATGCACGCCATAGGGAATCAGATTCTGGCCTCAAACAAGCACAATAAAGTCATGTACTTGCATTCAGAACGGTTTGTTGCTGATATGGTGAAGGCTCTGCAGCATAAT
>JBGTHR010000300.1:0-5786 GCA_041746095.1 Gammaproteobacteria bacterium
GCGGCCTGGACATCACTTTTTGAATCCCCCAGCATCATGCAGTGTTCAGGATTCTCGCCCAGCACTTCGGCGGCATGCAGTAATGGCATTGGATCTGGTTTATTGCGCGTCAATGTATCACCGCTGATGATGATTTCAAAATCATCATACAACCCCATCGCCTTGAGCAAGGGAATGGTAAAGGCCTCGGCCTTGTTGGTGACACTGCCGATTCGGTAGCCGGAGGATTTCAGATATTCAATGCCTTCCTTGACGCCCGGATACAAAATACTGCGCTCGGCATGATTATCCGCATACAAACTCATGAACAGTGGCAACGCCTGCTTTAACTGCAACGCATTCGGTTCGCCATCCAGCGCATTGACCAGGGCGCGCTTGACGAGGCGCTCAACGCCATTCCCCACCCAGTCACGCACAGCATTCTCGCCGCGCGCAGGCATATCCATTTTCTGCAGCATGGCGTCCACGCACCAGGCCAGATCCGGCACGCTGTCGACCAGCGTACCATCCACATCAATCATGATGAGTCGGGGCTTACGTAGCGCCATGGCTTCAGACCTGTATAGTCCTGGAACCCGCCATAGCGATCTCCTTCCGCATGGCATCGATAGTCGTCTTGTAGTCTGGAGTATTAAAGATCGCCGATCCCGCGACAAAGGTATCCGCGCCTGCTGCCTTGATCTCGCCGATGTTGTCCACCTTGACTCCGCCATCGACTTCAAGACGAATGTCGAAGCCGCTTGCATCGATACGTTTGCGAACCTCACGCAGTTTTTGCAGTGTGGATGGTATAAATTTCTGACCCCCAAACCCCGGGTTGACCGACATCAACAGGATCATATCGACCTTGTCCATCACATAATCCAGATAACTCAACGGGGTTGCCGGATTGAACACCAGGCCCGCCTTGCAGCCACAGTCACGGATCAGTTGCAGGCTGCGGTCGATATGCTCCGTGCCCTCGGGATGGAAGGTGATGTAACTGGCGCCAGCACTGGCGAAGTCCGGAATAATCCTGTCCACGGGCTTTACCATAAGATGCACATCGATGGGCGCTTCAATCCCGTGTTTGCGTAGCGCCTCGCATACCAACGGCCCAATCGTCAGATTAGGCACATAGTGATTGTCCATGACATCGAAATGTACGATATCGGCGCCCGCTTTCAGCACCGACGTCACTTCCTCACCCAGGCGCGCAAAATCGGCGGATAAAATCGAGGGGGCTATAAAATCATGATTGGACATGTCATTTCTCTGTGGTCAGTATTCAATAAGGATACACAAATTTTCTGTGACTGTTTTGCTTGTACTGATTTGCTTGTTACGGCGCGAGTCTTCATTCAAAATGCATGCTCGAATAAGCTCAAGGAACTCCTGTTATGCCCGTATTGATCGCACTGCATGTTCTTGCCGCCGTTATCTGGGTAGGCGGAATGTTTTTCGCCTATATGGCGCTACGCCCGGCGGCAGTAGCCGTCCTTGAATCCCCGCATCGCCTATCGTTATGGCGCCACACGTTTGCAAAATTCTTCATCTGGGTATGGCTTGCCATCATCATTTTGCCCGCAACGGGTTATACCATCATATTCAAGTATTTTGGCGGAATGGCGCAGACGCCAATACATGCGCACATCATGCAGGTGCTGGGCATCATCATGATCCTGATCT
The DNA here is from genome assembly GCA_041746095.1 of Gammaproteobacteria bacterium. Lineage (GTDB taxonomy): Bacteria > Pseudomonadota > Gammaproteobacteria > JBGTHR01 > JBGTHR01 > JBGTHR01. The sequence continues at coordinate 1,669 of JBGTHR010000300.1, forward strand.
TCCTGCACCTGTTTTTCGCGCCCTACAAACGCCTGCGTAAGGCAGTGGATAGAGGTGATTTCCCGGCGGCTGGTGAGCAACTGAATACCTTACGCAAAATGATCGCCATTAATCTCACGCTGGGGCTGATCACAATAGTTGTAGCAACAGCAGGTGAATATCTGCTCATATAGCCACTCCAGAGACTAGCGCCACTAATTGCCCAGACCGGCATAAAACGCCGCCAGAATTTCAATTTCTTCATCAGATAACGGTTTGGCCATGGCGCTCATCACAGGGTCTTGCCGCTCACCCGATTTAAATGCCTTAAGCTGTTTAACAGTATATGCCGCCTTTAGGCCGGCAAGATTGGGGTAGACCGGAGACGGGCTGATGCCATTGACGCCGTGACACGCTGCACAGCTATTATTCGCCAGTTCATTATCTACTTTTGTTACCCCGCACGCTGAAAGCATTCCGCTGATTAGTGCGATCAGCACAAGGCTGGCCATCAGTCTGGTTCTCATCCAATTAGCGCCTGATCGATTATTAGAAAACGTCGCATCCATTCTCTGGCCGTTTTGCCAGCAGGAAGTTTAGGGTAAAAATAAAATATCGGTTGAGTGTTGCTTTCTATAGATTATGCAGCAAGAACTCAAAGGCACCACACAAGATTGGCTTGCGAAACAACAGTTAACGCAATGCTTAAGATCTGAGACTAAACAGAACCACCATATTTAAGATCATCATCAACAGATAATTTATCTGCCTGGTCTGGAGTATCATCCATCACACGGCTGGCCAGAATATCTTCCGCCTCGATGGTGATCAGGTCGATCTTCCTGATGGCGCGTTGACTATTGGCAAACAGCCTGTTGGCCTGCCGCAGACGTGTCCGGTCGAGTGCGTTGCGTATGGACCTGGCATTGGCGAATTGCGGCAACTTCATGCGTCTCAGTATATATTCCATCATCGCACTCTCAGCCTCTTCACTCAGCCGGTAGTTCATGTCGGCAAGCATCAGTTTGCCGATGGCGAATAATTCTTCCGCCGAATAATCGGGGAAGTCCAGGTGATGTGCGATTCGCGAACGCATGCCCGGATTGCTCTGAAAGAACTGCTCCATGCGGTTGGCGTAACCGGCGAGAATCACCACCAGGTCATCGCGGTTGTTTTCCATGATCTGCAACAGGATCTCGATGGCTTCCTGACCGTAGTCACGCTCATTTTCAGGCCGATAAAGATAGTAGGCCTCATCGATGAACAACACACCACCCATGGCCTTCTTGATCACTTCCTTGGTCTTAGGCGCCGTATGGCCTATATACTGGCCGACCAGATCATCGCGCGTCACGGACACCAGATGCCCCTCACGCACGTATTCCAGGCGGTGCAGAATTTCGGCCATGCGCAATGCCACGGTAGTCTTGCCGGTGCCTGGATTGCCCGTGAAACTCATGTGCAGGGTGGGGGTCTCCGAGCTTAGACCCAGTTTGCGCCGCACCCGGTCAACCAGCAGCAAGGCAGCAGTCTCGCGAATCTTGGTCTTGACCGGCTTAAGGCCAATCAGGTCTTTATCGAGTTGCTCCAGCACCTCACCGACTCTGGATGCCTCAAATTCGGCATTCAAGTCGATGGGCGCGTCATCGGGTAATGACGACTGCGTGTCCTGGGTTTCTTCCGTGGCGGCCTGTGTCATGGAATGTCAGAGCTGAATGCAGATCATGCGGGAATTGGCGATCGTCTTCGCCGAGTTTGCTCGATTTGATCGGTTAATACCGCTCCCCTTCAGGCTTGTCGGTAGCATAGGAAACAATTGAGTAACCCTGGGTACGGCCACCGCGTTCCTCACGCAACAGACGAAAACCCGGTTCATCTTTTGGCCGGTTCACGATAAATGACATGGACGGACTCTCCACACCGCGTGTCGAGTCGAAGGCCATGACACGAATATAGTGACTGGGAAAAGTTTTGCGGCAATTGTTGATCTCCATAAGGATGCCCGCCGGATCCTTCAGATCAAACATGGGCATGCCATACATTTCCCAGTAGGTGTTGCGCGGATGCGGATCATCCGTATATTCCACGCTGACCGCCCACTTATGCTTTAGCGCCCACTTGATCTGCGCGGTGATCTGCTCATCGGTCAGATCCGGCAGAAACGAAAACTGACCCTGTGTGATTCGATTGCCCATATTGGTCATCATGATATTTTAACTCCTGCGTGAATCAGTTGCTGGCGGTCGACGTGGGAACGAAGTCCGCCGTATCGGTGGATTCATAATTGAAGGTGACATCCTTCCAGGTATCCAGTGCGGCCTTGAGCGGCGAACACCACTTGGCGGCGGCCTGTAGAATTTCCGGGCCTTCAGCCAGATAGTCCCTGCCCTCATTACGCGCCAGTATCATGGCCTCCAGGGCCACACGGTTGGCGATTGCGCCGGACTGTATACCCTGCGGGTGTCCAATCGTGCCGCCACCGAACTGCAGGATCACGTCTTCACCCAGATAATGAATCAGCTGGTGCATCTGACCGGCATGAATACCGCCCGAAGCAACCGGCATAACCTTGTTGAGCGAGGCCCAGTCCTGTTCAAAGAATAGCCCATTTTCCAGCGCGACTGGCGTTTTGACCTCACGCAGGGTGTCATAAAAACCCTTGATCATGAGCGGATCGCCTTCAAGTTTGCCGACTACGGTGCCCGCATGGATATGATCCACGCCCGCCATGCGCATCCACTTACAGATCACGCGGAAGTTCATGCCGTGGTTTTTCTGCCGTGAATAGGTGGAGTTCCCGGCTCGGTGCAGATGCAGAATCATATCGTTGCGGCGCGCCCATTTGGCCATGGACTGAATCGCGGTGTAGCCAATGACCAGATCAATCATGACGATGACCGAACCCAGACTCTTGGCGAACTCGGCGCGCTCATACATCTCTTCCATAGTGCCGGCCGTGACATTCATGTAATGCCCTTTAACTTCACCGGTAGCCGCCGAGGCTCGGTTCACTGCCTCCATGCAGTAGAGGAAACGGTCGCGCCAGTGCATGAAGGGCTGGGAGTTGATATTTTCATCGTCCTTGACAAAATCCAGACCACCCTTGAGTGCTTCGTAGACCACACGCCCGTAGTTACGGCCCGACAGTCCCAACTTGGGCTTGGTGGTGGCGCCCAGCAACGGTCTGCCAAACTTATCCAGGCGCTCGCGCTCAACAACAATTCCCGTTGCCGGACCCTGAAATGTAGTGAGATAAGCAACCGGCAGACGCATATCTTCAAGCCGCAGCGCCTTGACGGCCTTGAAGCCGAAGACATTACCGATGATGGAGGCCGTCAGGTTGGCGATCGATCCCGGTTCGAACAGATCCAGATCGTAGGCGATGTAGGCGAAATATTGTGCTTCATGGTCGGTGCCTTCGCCGGTATTTGGCACCAGATCACAGCGGTAGGCCTTGGCGCGATAGAGTTCGCAGGCAGTCAGGCGGTCGGTCCACACCACCGTCCAGGTTGCTGTTGAAGACTCACCGGCAATGGCGGCAGCGGCCTCTTCAGGATCAACGCCGGGTTGAGGCGTGACTCGGAATAGCGTTATGACGTCGGTATCTTTAGGCTGATAATCAGGTTCCCAATAGCCCATTTTCTTGTAAGGCATAACGCCGGATGCATAACGTTCCTTGCCCTCTTTGATTGTGCCTTCTTTACCCGTGTCTTTTTTACCACCGCTCGCCATAAGAGTTCTCCGCTGATGTGTAAATTATTAAATTCTAAAGTACCAATATTAAACTATTGGCAACTATAGCATTTATGATCATAAAGAACATTCACAAATAATGATTGATACAATAAGCTTAAGCTTATGTAATTGATTCCTAATATACAAAAAATCCATGAATGTGACACTCAGACAACTCAAGGTATTTGAGGCGGTTGCGCGGCATTGCAGCTTTACTCGCGCCTCTGAGGAACTGTTTCTGTCGCAGCCCGCGGTCTCCATGCAGGTCAAACAATTGGAAGACACGCTGGGTCTCAAGCTGTTCGAACACCTGGGTAAGAAAATCTATCTGTCAGAGGCCGGCCGTGAGATGCACCAGTATAGCCGTCGCATCGCGCAGCTGCTGGCCGAGGCCGACAGCGTCC
>JBGTHR010000301.1:0-4648 GCA_041746095.1 Gammaproteobacteria bacterium
GCAACATTAGCATGTAACGCAGTAGACTGGATTTGCCACTGCCGCTGCCGCCAACAATAGCGAGAATTTCGTGACGACGGACATCGACGTTTATTCTGTCATGTATCACACGCGAGCCGTATTGAGTAGTGACATTGCAAATCTTTACTACGTATTCGCGCTGTTCTGCAGTTCCGGCCGCTAGAGTCACAAGCCCACTCTGCTGAATACCACCGAGAAGATGGCGTCAACGACAATAACCAGAAAAATAGACTGCACTACACTCAGCGTTGTTTGCCTGCCGACACTTTCGGCATTGCCCTGTACTTGAAAGCATTGATAACAACCGACGGTGGCGATTATGGCCGCAAATATAGGCGCCTTACCAATGCCGATAAGATAATTTTCCAGATTGATAGCCAGAGTGAGCTGCGTCAGGTAGGTGGAAGGGCTGACACCCAGCACCAGACTGGCAATCACCATGCCACCAAGAATTCCCAGCAAATCCGCATAGACAGTAAGCAAAGGCAGGGCAATCATCAAGGCGGTAATCTTGGGCAGCACCAGCAATTCCACAGGTGAGATGCCCATGGTGCGCAAGTGCGTCGATTTCCTCAGTGACCTTCATGGCGCCAATCTGTGCGGTATAGGCCGAGCCCGTTCGGCCAGCAATGATAATTGCGGTAATCAATGGCGCCAGTTCACGTAACATTGACAGGCCCACCAGATCGGCGATAAAGATGCTCGCGCCGTATTGTTGCAACAGCACACCGCCCTGATAGGCAATCATCACACCCATCAAAAACGCCAGCAGTCCGACAATAGGCAGTGCATTCACGCTTGCGGTCTGCAAGTTATGCATAATCACTCTCCAGCGGATGTGCAAGGGGTGAGTAATCCAGAACAGAAGTGCGAGTGCGGATTGACCGATGAAGTCGAGAACGCCCAGATTTTGCCGAACACTCGCTGTCGCTGTCCGGCCAATTGATTCGAGCAGGCCAGGCTCAACAGGTTTGCTAAGCGAGGACAGCCCAGGTGATTTTTTAGCGAGTTCCAACAGGGAAGCTGCTTTTTCTGAGCTACCCTGTACAAGTACCTGTTGGCCATCCTGTCATAGTTTAGTAATGGTGAGATGCAGTAGCCATGCGCCTGCGCTATCTATTTGCAACAGATTATCGAGGTCAAATGTCAGCGGTTGTTCTGAGTGAAATTCTGTTTTGCGAGTACTTTTTCCAGGTAATCAAGAGTTGCCAGTGTCCATGTTCCGGAACATGTTACGACTGAATTCGTCAGTAGCAGTCTTGGATGATGCGGGTCATTCGAATGAATTGACATGTTGTGGAGCAGTTGATGAGATTACTTTTTTAGAATGATCTCAATACGCTCATTTTCTTTTCGACCTTCAGCAGTATTATTTTCTGTCAAAGGGAAATTTTCTCCTGAGCCCAGTGTGGATATGCGTTGCGCAGTAACGCCGCGATTGATGAAGTAATCCCGTATGCTGTTAGCACGCTGTTGTGAAAGCACAAGATTTTGATTCCGTGTGCCTTTATTACTGGTGTGGGCTTCAATGATGACATCTCGATCTGGCAATTCCTGCAATAAATCGAGTATCGGTTGCAGGTTGAACTGCGAGTCAGGAAGTAATGTGTTGGACTCCTGATCAAAGCCCAGTCCATTAATGATGAATTCAGTTCCGCGCGCAGTCTCTTGTTGAACGGTATTTTCTGACTGCTGATTCGTTTGCAGCGTGCTGTTTTCCAGATTTCTGCGCAACTGAGTGATCATTGTGTCTCTATTGGCGCGTTGCTGCGATTGTTCGGCGATGAATTTCGATATCTCCAGATCACGCTGTTCTTTAAGTTCGGATATTCTGGTTCGAGTCTGATACTCATCCAATAGCACATATGCGGTCTTTAACTTAAGATCCGCCAGATAAATGTAGTGATCAATGAGGGACTGCTCGGCTTTTGCCAGCTGAAAATTGGCGCGACTGATCAGCACCTCTGCATCATACAGCGGGATAGCGGAAACCTTGACCAGTTCGTTGTCGGTTTGCGCACGCTGTAGTCGTTGTTCTATTTTAACCAATGGCGCATAGGATTCTGAAGCCGCGTGAGTAATCAGTGGAAAAAATAGGGTCGAAATAAAACCATACATCAGGAGCAGAATCGCTGATGGAGTGATTGAGCTGTTCAATGCCACCGCTGGCAGTTTCATTGTAATGGTTCAAGATCAAGGGGTTCGCGCCATTCCAGTTCGCGTTGCAGATTCTGGAAATTTGCCTCCAACAGTTGCAGCTCCTGGCTGGTGCGTTCCCTGTGGGTCAATGCTGCGGCATATTCAGCGTTGGCAATCGCCTCAAGTTCATACTGTTGAGCCTCAGTAACTTCATTCTGCTCGAGAGACTGCTCAGCCAGAATTAATTTCGCTTTTGCATCGCTGACAGCATTGGCGGCATCGCCTTGATGTGTGTCTGAATCTACCGTGTTTACGGCGTTGCGGGCATAATCAAACGTTGAAAAGGTTGGAGTGGCTGCGCATGATGCAAGGGCAAGACAGGCCGCAAGAGAAAAAAATGGGATATGCCAGACGTTACGTTTTGAGCGGTAATAATTCAACATATAATTCCCGAGTAAATGTGCAATCAACAACGTGCTTTAAGATTGGTATGAGCCGCCTACCGGTAATCGTGTGGCTAAGCGACTGTATCGTAAATTCATAGGATTCAGTGAACCATAAGGCTATAATTTAGATCAAAATTATTTTCAGCGGTATATCATTCATGAAGTCAATTCTAACAAGTTGGATCGCTGTTTTAGTACTTAATATTCCTGCAGCCATCGGCGCAACCAGCGCTCAGACGTTCATACTACCGCCTGATGGCGAAAATATCATCGGCTCGCTGCAATTTGTCACGGCAAGATACGAAGATACACTAATCGATATTGCCAGACGCCATAACCTGGGATTTGACGAGATCCAGCAGGCTAATCCCACTGTTGACGCATGGTTGCCTGGTGAGGGTACTGTGGTGCTATTACCCACCCAGTTTATATTGCCGGAAGCTGCACACGAAGGCATCGTGCTTAATATCGCCGAAATGCGTCTTTACTACTACCCAAAAGCCAAAGCGGGCGAACCCAGGAAAGTGATAACCTATCCTGTGAGTGTTGGACGAGGAGACTGGAAAACACCTAAAGGCTTGGCGCGTATTATTCAAAAACAGCAAAATCCTACCTGGACACCTCCAGAGTCGGTGCGCAAGGAACACGCAGCGGAAGGCGATATTCTTCCCAGGGTTGTGCCGCCAGGACCCGATAATCCTCTGGGCGCGTTTGCCATGCGCCTCAATTTGCCTGGTTATCTGATACACGGAACTAACAAGCCTAATGGTATCGGAATGCGGGTGACGCATGGCTGCGTTCGTCTACAACCAGATGATATCAAGGACCTGTACAGTATGGTGGAAGTGGGAACACAGGTTGAAATTGTTGACCAGCCCTATAAGACCACATGGAAAAACGGCGTGCTATATTTCGAGGCTCATCCGCCTTCAAAATCGGATGTCTATGAGGGCGCTAATGAACCGGTAAATCTGACTGAAGTGGTCAGAGAATTAATCGCCGCCACAAAAGATCACCCTAACTACCCGCTGGACTGGGATAAGGCCCAAAACATGGCCAAGCAACGATTGGGTATACCCCTACCTGTGATGGGTCAAGCAAACCAGCCACAGATCACTGGGGTAGACGAGGTTTCACCATTTGCAGTCCGCCCCTGACACCGGTATATCAAGGGGCTTTCTGATCTATAAAAAGGTTAACTTTTAAATCACGGAATTGCAGCCAACCGGCGAAAATTCTACCCGATTGCTACGTCTTTAGTTGTAGTCCCAAACAACAAGCCCGCTCTTGCAAGCGGGCTTGTTAATTCGATCACTTGAATTCCAGATCTTACTTGGTTTGTGATTTTTGGAACATACGGTTCAGTTTTTGAGTGTTGGCATCGCAGCATGCGACAGCACTATCTGCGGTCTCCTGTGCATTGTTGGCGGTTTCCTGGGCTTCAAGTGCGATCTCTTTAGCCTTGGCGGCATTAAAATCCGCAGTGTTTGTCTTGAGTTCGAGTTCGCCAACTCGGCTGCTCAGGGCGTCAAGGTCTTCCTGAGTAAAGGTAGTGGTCGCACAGCCAGAGGCTAATGCAATTACACCTGCGGCAATAGCAAGGTTCAACGTCTTATGCAATTTTTTATACATGTTAAGTCAACTCCCAATTCGATTAATTAAAGTGATCAATATTAGACTCCCGCCTTACGGCACCATAAGCTACTGTAAAACACTGACAATTGTATTTAATAATGGCGTGTATACCAAGGCCGTTGATCATATTTTTTAATGCAAAACATCGGATAAAGAGAATATTTAGGGAATATCAGGCCAGATATTCGAATTTTGTCGGTTGGATTGACTCCGATAGCGCGCTTTCGAACAGGTTGAGATAGTGCGATGCGCTCTTTTGCCAGGAAAAATCCTGCGACATGGCGGTGATTTGTAGCCGTCTCCAGAGGGCCTGTTGCCGGTAGAGCGCCACTGCCCAGTTTATCGTCTTATTCAGAATGTCAGGTTCGGCCTGAGAGAAGACAACGCCAGTGGCAGTATTGGCCAGG
>JBGTHR010000302.1:0-7546 GCA_041746095.1 Gammaproteobacteria bacterium
TAATATCCAGATTTGTAAAAAAGTACTGCTTGTCCCTAGATCCTGTTGTCCAGCCACGGGGATGCGTAGCCTTTTAATCTCTGTGGGTGTAATTCCCCGCCCCTTGGGGCGAAATAAAAAATCTACTCAATTGATACCCCGTCAGCTTGCTGCGGAGTAGTTCATTGTCCGCCGCCTAAAAGGCCGCCGATCAAGTTACCCAGACTGTTGAGCGTGTTGTCTAAAGTTACCGGGGCAGCCGGAGGAGCTGCCGGGTTGGCTGGATTTTCGACGGCATCCGTGCCATCGCATTTTGGGAGTAGTGTTGTCCCTGGCCTGCCCGGAATTCCAAAACCTGCATTGGCGTCATCCAGCACCAGTACCCAGTCATTGCCGATGGAATTGTCCTGGAGTTGGCTATGACCAAGCCCGATGGCTCTGAGTATGCCATCAACGATCGATGAAATGGATGGAGAGGCGTCACCCGGTGGCGTGAAGCTTATCGCATTTCCTTCGTTTGCGGCGCACTGCAGAAAAGGCTGATCACTAGGCGTTTCGCCCGTGCCTTCACCATAAACGCGGCCATCGCGAGGGTTGTACCACCATGCATTGAACTCACGCGCGGACAGTTGGCTCAAGTCGACACGGAAATCGTCCCCATTTGCGGTGTAGATCATAATATAGTTTCTATTGCTCGACCGAGTGGCTTGAATCCGAGAAAAGCGATCCATGTCTCTTTGGTTAGACTGCAGGATCATGCCCTGGTCGGGCACCCGGTTCTGGATGAGGCCTCCTTCGTCGTTAGAGGTAAAGCGGGATTCGATGAGATTTCTCAGATGCCGCATAGTGTTGGCGCCTTCACCCGATATCGTGCCGGTTGTCGTCAGGCAGGATGCAAAATCCGCCAGACAATTCTCCGAGTTCATATCGATACCCATGGATTCAAACCAGGGACCGTTTGCAGAGCCATTATGTGCTGTCTGCCCGGCGCGAAGGAATTGAATGATATTGTTATGTCCATAGGTATACCCAAGGCTGCCGGCAAACACCGATAGATAGCCTGAGCGGCGCGCCTCCCAACTGGTGATTGGAATGGTGTCGACCTCTCTTGGCGGATCTCTGAAAGTGCGAAAGGCATTTTCATAGGAGACTTCGGATTCAAGCGTTGGTCGTAAAGGCGCGCTCTCGTAGTCCCTGGTGACAGTATCAAAGGTATGATCATTATCGGCGCTACTGAGCGAGTCGGCGCTTATAGCGGTCTGAATCGCATCAAAATCCATCCATTGCGCCTGTTGGTACTCTCTGAGTTCTTTCGATGATCGGCCGCCTCTGGGGTGCAGTGTCATCAGCGTGGTGGTGTAGTCGGCGGTTCCATTCTGATTGTTGACGCCATTTGCACCATCGGCGATACCTTCCGCCATCGCACCGTTCATGTCTCTGAGCTGCTCGCGGAATCTCGAATTAATTTGCTTTGCCAGGCTATAGGCATCGCCTCCGAGCATCCAGATGAGGTTGGGGCGGTTGCCATACCTCGCTCCTAAAAAATAACCATAATCATAAGCCACCGCAGGATTGGTCACTACTTTGGGTGTGCGCGGCTGGCCTTCCACATTGCCTGGCAGGTGGTTATTCCACGCCGGTACGATCGATACGTAGATACCATTAGCCTCTGCGGCGTCCAGGACGCTATCGACATAGTCCCAATAGTCATTAATGCCTATACCTGGATTGATTATTGGTTGTCTAAAATTCCCGGAAGTATTTCCGCCTTGAAAGGCCATAGCCCCATAGGCATTGATGTTGGCATCCTGAGTTCCGGGTATTGTGTCCTCCCTAATCTCAGTAAATGGAAGCAACTGTGTCTGCACCACATTGAAACCCTGTGCGGCGCGGGCGGCGAAGTAACTGTTCATGGGGAAGGGTTGGCCCTGATTTGGAGCGGCGTCCAGAAATGAGTTGCGAAATATTCCCCACGCGGTATCACCCATCCAGAAGAAAGGCGTCCCATCTTCATGTCTTAAGAAACGCCCGGACAATTCATTTATATCTTCTATATCTTCGTCAAAATTGACTACCAACCGCCCGTGATCCCATGGTTTTGCATAAACTGGAAGCGAAGCCAGTAGTAAAGTCAGGGCAAAGGCTAGATATAATAATTCAATGTGTTTATTTATCATAAATGAATCTCTCATGAGTATGCTGCGTGGCCATAATTCGCCGAAAATAAAGACAAGTATACTTTAGTCTTACGAGGAGCCTAATTGATAGGCATCAATAAAAACGCTGGATAATTTTAGTTTTCAATCGTGAACTATCAGTGACAGCGCGAGTTTTAATTAGTTGCAAGTAATCATAATTATTCAGAATCACCCGAGCATGGCGATTGGCTTGAGCGAACACAGACATAACGTCAGGTACATCAGTAAAAAGAGTTTCTTGTGAATCTTTAAAAGACCCCAGCCCTATCAGCAAACAAAGGAGTCCTGACTTGATCAGGGGTTCCTGTGGCGCATGGATGTACCGACATGCTGGATAATTATAAGTTATGGAAAATGAAAGAAAGCGCCAGAGTCCATTTTTCAAGCGCGTCTTTACACTTTCTGTGCTTTTGAGAAGTTGTGGATGGAATTATTCAAAGTTTCCTTAGTTTCTTTTCGGGGTTTTAGGTGCGAAGCCGCATATTTTAGCGATGAACGGGTATACACACGGATAATAAGCTTTATTCACAGAAGTGGAGTGGTAGTCATCTGCGAATACAAAATTCACGTCATTAGAGTGGAAAAATTCTGGGGTATACCTTATGTGTCCGCCTCGTCGTATCTGATCGATTCCAGATGGAATAAATCAGACCTTCCTTATGTTAAGTGATATATTCTAATAATAACGCCCATTCATTACTTTATAGGGACTTTGCATGGCCGACCGAAGATTGCAGGTGTTTTATACCGTGGCGCGTTTGTTAAGTTTTACCAAGGCGGCGGAAACCCTGCACATGACTCAGCCAGCGGTTACCTTCCAGGTCAGGCAGCTGGAAGAACATTTCAATACGCGGCTGTTTGATCGCACTCATAATCGCGTCACACTGACCGAGGCCGGCCGCAAGGCGTTTGAATATGCAGAGCAGATCTTTGAGTTGTATGCCCAGATGGAAAATTCCGTCAAGGAGCTTACCGGCGATGTCAGCGGCGCCCTGACAATGGGGGCGAGCACCACTATCGCGGAATACATGCTGCCGTCATTATTGCGTGGGTTTACTCTGGAATATCCCGATGTCAATCTCCGCTTGCGCGTATCTAACACCGAGGGCATTGTTTCCATGGTGGAAAACAGCATGATTGATCTCGGTGTGGTGGAAGCGCCTGTTTCTAATAAGAATCTACTGGTAGAAGTATGCCGCATTGATCAGCTGGTGGTGATCGTTCCGCCCAATCACCCCATAGCCGGACGCAGCTCCATAAGCATGGAGGAAGTCCTTCGATATCCGTTTATCTGCCGTGAGGAAGGGTCGGGTACACGTGAAGTGATTATGGATTACATGACGCAGCAGGGGCTGGACAAAAACAGCCTGAATGTCTGCCTGGAACTGGGTAGCCCTGAATCCGTCAAGGGCGCCGTGGAGGCCAACATGGGTGTTTCCATCATGTCCCGTGTGACTATTGATAAGGAGTTGTCGCTCAAGACCCTGAACTGCGTTCATCTTGATCCCCCGCTGGAGCGTGCATTTTCGTTTGTACGCCAGCGGCAGAAGTTCCGCCTGCGCGCCATGGAAGAATTACTCAGTTATGCGCGTAATTACTGCGAATCCCATCCGGGCTGAGCGCCTGAATTCAAATAAGCACGAGTGTAGCTGCTTGAACAGCCTGATCTTTAGCCGAATGGTTCGCTTGCTGCATCTTGTCTGTGCCTGCTGATGTCCTTTATGCAAACCAAGCGGGAAGGTGAAACGCAATTGCTGAAGCTCTTTCGTGAACTCTCGGAAGGAGATCGTAAGACATTGCTGGACCTGGGTGAGTTTCTGCTGAGCAGGGAGGTGGCGGAGGACTCCGATGAAATAGCCGCGCCAACACACATTGCACGGCCGGCTTCGGAATCCGTGGTTGCAGCAATTAAGCGTCTGTCAGAGAGCTACTCCATGCTGGATAAATCCACAGTCCTGAATGAAACATCCAGCCTCATGGCGCAGCATATTATGCAGGGCCGCTCCGCCCCGGATGTGATCGACGAGCTTGAGCGGGTGTTTCGTGAAAAATATGAAAAACTCACGGCTTGCCGCTCATGATCGATTACCTTCGTAGTTTACTGCACCGTTATCTGTCTGACCCTCAAGCCATAATACTTGCACTGCTACTGGTCGTTGGCTTCACTATTATCTGGCTGGCTGGCGATACGTTGGCCCCTGTGCTGGCCAGTCTGGTAATCGCGTATGTGCTTGATGGTGCGGTGGAAAGGCTGCATGTCTGGAAGATACCCCGCGTCATTGCACTGAATATTGTGTTTATCGTCTTTCTCGCAGCCCTGTTTCTCGTTTTATTCAAGCTGGTGCCTTTGTTGTCTCAGCAGGTAACGCAGCTATTCAAGGAATTACCCAACATGATGGCTAATGGGCAGCAGTTGTTGATGCAGCTGCCCGAACGCTACCCTAATTTCATCAGTGAATCGCAGGTGCAGGATCTGCTCGGCACAATCAAGGACGAGCTCGCGTCGCTGGGTCAGCGCGTAGTCAGCTACTCACTGGCCTCTGTCATCGGACTCATCACCATTATGGTCTACGTCATTCTGGTGCCCCTGTTGATCTATTTCTTCCTCAAGGATAAGCGCAAGATTTTACGATGGATGGCAGGATTTCTGCCCGATAACCGGGCGCTCGCTGATAGAGTATGGTATGAGGTCAACCAGAAAATTGGCAGCTACATGCGGGGTAAATTACTGGAAATTTTAATTGTCTGGTTTGTGACTTATATCACTTTTGCACTCTTCGGGTTGCAATTTTCGATGCTGCTATCGTTCATGGTGGGGCTGTCAGTGATCATCCCGTATGTAGGTGCGGCCGTGGCGACGATTCCTATAGCCTTTATTGCATTCTTTCAATGGGGAGTGGATGCTCAGTTCGCCTATGTGATGATTGCCTATGCCATTATTCAGTTCATCGACGGCAACATCCTGGTTCCGTTATTATTCTCAGAGATAGTCAATCTGCATCCTGTAGCCATTATCACGGCGGTGCTGGTGTTTGGAGGTATCTGGGGCATCTGGGGTGTGTTCTTCGCCATACCGCTGGCCACGCTGGTGAATGCTGTAATCAAGGCATGGCCCAAGGGACGCAGCAATGCGGAATCCCGGCCGTTAGTCGATTCCGATCAAAGTTTTTCCGAGGCGTAATCCGCCAGACGGGAACGTTCCCCACGCAGTAATGTGATGTGCCCACTGTGTTGCCAGTCGCGGAACCGGTCAACAGCATAGGTGAGGCCAGAGGTCGTTTCGGTGAGATATGGGGTATCAATCTGCGAGACGTTGCCGATGCATATCACCTTGCTGCCGGGGCCAGCACGAGTCACCAGTGTCTTAATCTGTTTTGAGGTCAGATTCTGCGCCTCATCCAGGATGATGTAACGATTAAGGAAGGTGCGGCCACGCATAAAATTCAGAGAGCGGATCTTGATGCGGTTTCTGACCAGATCGTTAGTCACCGCACGGCCCCAGTCGCTGCTGCCATCACCATTCTGGGTAAGGACTTCCAGATTATCCATCAATGCGCCCATCCAGGGTGTCATCTTCTCCTCCTCAGTGCCCGGTAGAAATCCAATGTCTTCTCCCACTGGTATAGTGACTCGCGTCATGATGATCTCACGATAGGCATTGTCTTCCAGGGTTTGCACCATTCCGGCGGCCAGCGCCAACAGTGTCTTGCCGCTGCCTGCCGTGCCGACCAGACTGACGAAGTCGATCTCCGGATCCATGAGCAGGTTGAGCGCGAAATTCTGCTCTCGATTCAGCGCATGAATTCCCCATACCTTGTGATGCGCCAATGTATAGTCAATCGGAATCTCGATAATTGCATGTTGATCCTTGATTTCCCTGACGATGGCGTGAAAGGGCGGCTCATCCTGTGTGAACAGGCATTGATTTGGATGCCATTGCGTGACCAGTGGCCCGCTCAACTTGTAAAATGTTCTGCCTTCAGACTGCCATGAGTCCATTTCCTTGCCATGCTGGTCCCAGAAGTCGGCAGGCAGTGCCTTGGCGCCACTGTATAGCAGATTTACATCATCCAGCACCTGGTCATTCTGGAAATCTTCTGCGTGAATACCAACCACAGCAGCCTTGATGCGCAGGTTGATATCCTTGGATACCAGTGTGACCTTTTCGTATTCAGATTTCTGTTTGAGTGCAAGGGCTGCTCCAAGGATCTGGTTGTCCGGAACATTGCCAGGCAGGATGGGCAGCAGGTTGCCATTGAGGGCGCGGGTCTGTAGATACAGTTTGCCACTACTCTGAATAGCGCTGTCTTCATTGCCGGGAAAGCTCAAAACCAGCCCGTCCTCGATGTCGTGAGTTTTAGTTCTCGACATCAACTCGTCAATGAAGCGACTGACCTGACGGACATTGCGCGCGACCTCGGAGGCGCCTTTCTTGGCGTGATCGAGCTCTTCGAGCACCACCATCGGCAGATAAATATCGTGTTCCTGAAAGCGGAATATTGCTGCGGGGTCATGCATCAACACGTTGGTGTCGAGCACGAAGATCTGACCGGATTTAGATTTCATAAATCCGTTCAGATTTTCAACGGTTCAATCATGCCGTCAAAATTTTCTTCATCACATAAATCAAGGAACTCTTCACGTACTGTTGCGATGTGAATTCGTGCGGGTATATCGATTTGCATGTGTATGGTGAACATCGGTGTCGTGTTATGTGGAGTAGTGTAGGCGGTAGTCATCAGATTCTGTATTCGAATCTCCCGAGTGGAAAAAAATTCTACCAGCCGTTTGACGATGCCCGGCTGGTCGATACCGGTAATCTCAACGGAAAAAGTGAAGGCGTGTGACGAAGCAGCAGTTTTCTCGGCATGACTAGAGCTGATACTAATGCCCAGTTTAGTCTCCAGCGATGACAGGACGCCCTCAAGTTTGGCCAGATTGTTCCACTTGCCTGAAACCAGCTGAACCAGGACATAGGTTCCCGCCATAACGGACATGTAGGTTTGTTCAATATTACACTGATTTTGCTCCGCAGCGCTTGCCAGCTGCGCCGTGATTTCGGCATTATCCGGTCCAATCACGGAGATCACGAGATAGTTGGGCATATTCAAATGGTGGAAAGTTTATAGTAAGGTAGGAATGGCCATGATCTGTATTTCATTGCGCCAGTAATTTAGCGAACCACAGACGAATCACATCCTGCCGACCGCATTTTCGGCGTCATGACGAATTCCTCTTCAACATGCATTCACCTGGCCTTTGACCGTGATTTCTCGTAACTCGTTGTGGGGCGCCGGGCTGAGCAAACACTTACAGGATTATACTTAAAATCTTGCTGGTGGGTTGCATGCAATCTGCAGATTTCGGTC
>JBGTHR010000303.1:0-6319 GCA_041746095.1 Gammaproteobacteria bacterium
GCCTGCGCACCGACTATTTGTACACCCAGTATTCTGTCTGATTGAGTATCACCGAGAATTTTCACTTTACCTGTGACTTCACCCGCAGCTCGTGCTCTGCCGCTGGCCATAAATGGAAATTCGCCTTTGCGATATTCCGTGTTCTCACTTTGCAACTGGCGTTCAGTCTTGCCCACCCACGCGATCTCAGGCCAGGTGTAAATAACCCAGGGAATCGCAGCATAGTTGACATCTCCTGCCTGTCCGGCGATTTGCTCTGCGACAGCAATCCCTTCTTCCGAACCTTTGTGCGCCAGCATAGGTCCGCCCACCACATCGCCGATGGCGTATATGCTGTCTGCAGACGTTCTCCAATGTTCATCAATGACGATAAAGCCTCGGTCATCAACCTTGACGCCAGCAGTTTCAAGATTCAAGCCTTCAGTATAGGGTTTGCGGCCAACTGCCACGATGAGTTTGTCAAACGTCTTCGAGTGTTTTCCGTCATTGTCGACATATTCCACTACAATTTCGCCATTCTGGCGGTTTGCAGCCACTACAGTGGCGTCCAGGTAAATACTCAGGCCCTGTTTACTCAGCACACCCATGGCTTCATCGGCGATATCCGCATCCACTGCAGGTAGAAATGTATCCATGGCTTCAAGTATCGTGACGGATGAACCCAGCCGGGACCATACGCTACCCAGCTCAAGCCCGATCACACCGGCGCCAATGATACCCAGCCGACCGGGTACTGAATCAAACGCGAGCGCTCCGCTGGAATCAACAATCAACTCACCGTCGATCATTGCGACCGGGATTTTCGCTGGAACCGAACCACTAGCGAGAATGATATGTGCAGCTGTGAGCTCCCGTTCACTGTTACCGTCTTCCAGAGAACTTACCAGCACTGTCTGCTTTCCGGTCAACCTGGCTGTGCCTGGAATTGATTCAACATTGTTTTTCTTCAACAGGCTTTTGATGCCACCGGTTAGCATCTTGACGACCTTATCCTTGCGCGCCTGCATAATTGCAACATCAATCACAGGCTCCTGAACTTGAATGCCATGATCTTTAGCATGATGGCGCAGGTGATAAAAATGGTGGCTGGAATCCAGCAGGGCCTTGGACGGTATGCAACCCACGTTAAGACAGGCGCCCCCCAGTGAGGGTTTGCCTGCTGCATTTTTCCAGGCATCTACGCATGCGGTTTTAAATCCAAGCTGCGCACATCGAATCGCCGCCACATAGCCTGCCGGGCCGGCGCCAACTACAACTACATCAAACTCATTATTGGTCATGTATTCTGGGCCATGTATTCTGAATGGTTAGGTTAAATCAAGAACGGGTTTACGCGTTTACCGGCAGTAAGAAGATTCAAATGCGGCGTCAGCCAGAGACTATGACTGATTAGGCGCCACTATAAGGCTGTACGTTAAAC
Source organism: Gammaproteobacteria bacterium (assembly GCA_041746095.1). Classification (GTDB taxonomy): domain Bacteria; phylum Pseudomonadota; class Gammaproteobacteria; order JBGTHR01; family JBGTHR01; genus JBGTHR01. Next base: position 1,421 of record JBGTHR010000303.1, read on the forward strand.
CTGCAGTAACAACCGGCTGGGGTCTTCAATCATGTCCTTGATGGCCACGAGGAACTGCACGGCCTCTCTGCCATCAATGATTCGGTGATCATAGGACAGGGCAAGATACATCATGGGCCGAACCACTACCTGCCCGTTGACTGCAACCGGCCGCTCCTCGATCCTGTGCATGCCCAGTATGGCGCTCTGGGGTGGATTCAGTATTGGCGTGGATAATAGCGAACCGAAGATACCGCCATTGGTGATGGTGAATGTCCCTCCGGTTAGATCCTCCAGCGAAAGCCGATTCTCTTTTGCCTTGTCAACGAATTCGGCGATCTGGCTTTCTATTCCGGCCATTGAGAGCGATTCCACATCCCGCAGAATGGGCACTACCAGACCACGCGGCGAACTCACGGCGATACCGATATCAAAGTATCCGTGGTAGACAATATCGTCCTGTTCCACAAAGGCGTTAACGATCGGGAAACGCTTTAGCGCTTCAACAGCGGCAGTGGCAAAAAATGACATATACCCCAGGCGTACCTTATGCGCCTGTTCAAATCTTTCCTTGTAGCGAGAACGCAACTCCATCACGGGTTGCATATTGACATCATTAAATGTGGTCAGAATGGCGTTCTGCTGCTGAGCCGCCATGAGTCTCTCAGCCACGCGCTTGCGCAGGCGCGTCATGGGCACACGTTTTTCCACTCGTCCTGATGCACTCATATCAGAACCAGTATTGTCATTGCCTGCCATTTGGTCCGGTACATCTTCAGACATGGATGCGTCATGCTCATCGATGTGCTTTTGCACATCCGCCTTGGTGATACGCCCACGCATCCCAGTCGCGGCAATATCATCCGCAGACAGGGCATTCTCTTTTAGCAGCTTGCGAACGGCCGGGCCGGTTTTTGCTGCATGCGCTTCACTTGTATTTTGGTCAGCTGTAATTTCCATGCCATTTTGTGCTTGACTGGTTGCCGCTACAGCCTCGTGTTCGTCGTTGCTTATTCCAGCATTTGTAGCCTTGCCATTATCGGCACTGATTACCGCCGCTGTCACCTCGGCATTCGCCTGAATCTCAGTATCGATCAGCGCGATGACTTCGTCACTCTGCACATCCGCCCCCTCTTTTCGTCGAATCTCTGCGAGCACGCCAGCTTCAGGCGCTGTGATCTCAAGCACCACTTTATCCGTCTCAATTTCAATCAGGTTCTCACCTTTCTTTATGCCGTCACCCTGCTTCTTCAGCCAGGAACCCAGGGTTGCTTCCGCAACTGACTCCGCCAGTACCGGTACTTTAACCTCGACTTTCACTCGGACTCCTCAATAAAGAATATAGCTGGCGGGTCGCCAGCCTGTGAATTGAAAATCAGTTGATGCTATGCAGTTCAACTCCGCGATCCCGTTCGCGTAATAACAATGCATCTTCAATCAAGGCCTTTTGTTGGGCGAGATGCAAATGCAAATAGCCTGCTGCTGGAGACGCTGAATAGGTTCTACCTGCATAATCCAGACTGTGCTGCGATTTCATACAGGCGCGTATATTTCTGCGCGATTGCATATAGTACCAGGCGCCTTGATTACGGGGTTCTTCCTGCACCCAGACGATCTCTTTCGCGCGCGGATAGCGTGCAATAATCGCTTTAACCTCTTCCAGTGGAAACGGGTATAACTGTTCAATGCGTATGATTGCCACGTCATCCAGCCCATGTTCATCGCGCGCTTCCAGCAGATCAAAATAGACTTTGCCAGCACACATCAACAGACGCTTGACGCGATTGGTATCGACCGGTTTTATTTCGTCTATGATCAACTTGAATTCACTCTCACTCAGATCTGCCAGAGTTGAACTGGATAACTTATGCCGCAACAGACTCTTCGGGCTCATGACGATAAGCGGCTTGCGTACTGGCCGAAGCATCTGCCTGCGCAGCATGTGAAACATCTGTGCCGGCGTGCTGGGCACACAGACCTGAATGTTATCTTCAGCGCAGAGCTGCAAATAACGCTCAAGGCGCGCCGAGGAATGTTCCGGCCCCTGGCCGTCATAGCCATGCGGCAGCAGCATGACCAGACCACAAAAGCGTTGCCATTTGGCTTCGGAGGAACTGATAAACTGATCGAACATCACCTGCGCATTATTGGCGAAATCACCAAACTGGGCCTCCCAGATAACCAGGGAATTCGGAGCTGCCGTGCTGTAACCCACTTCAAAACCCAGCACACCCATCTCGGACAGCAGAGAGTTGATCGGCAGAAAACTGGGTTGGCCCTCATACAGATGCTGCAAAGGTACGTGTGTACGCCGAGTCTGCTGATCGTGAAACGCCGCGTGACGATGAAAAAACGTACCGCGCACACTATCCTGGCCGGATAAACGCACCGGATAACCATCCTCCAGTAAAGATGCGTAGGCCAGCATCTCGGCATATCCCCAGTCTATGGATATCCCGCCCGCCCCCATGGCCCGGCGTGAATCAATGATTTTTTTGACGGCCCTGTGCAAGAGATAGTCATTTGGTACAGCAATCATCTTTTCAGTCAGACTGCTTATGCGTTCCCTGCTGATACTGGTATCAACTTGCTCGCGCCATGATTTATTGATGAAGGGTGAGAAATTCACCGCATAGGTCTTGTCAGGATTTTCAATAATCGGGCTGGAGACACAGTAATTATGCTCGAGGTTGTATAAGTAACGCTCCGTCAGTCGCACATCATCACCTTCTTCAACTACCCCTTCCTCTAGCAACTGCCGAAAGTACAGTTCTTTGATAGGCGGCTGATTACGAATACGCTGATACATAAGGGGTTGCGTTACGGATGGCTCATCTGCCTCGTTGTGGCCATGCCGACGGTAACAGACCAAATCCATGACCACATCTTTCTTGAACTGCATGCGATAATCCAGCGCAAGCTCGGTAATAAAAACCACGGCCTCTGGATCGTGGCCATTGACGTGGAAAATCGGCGACTGCACCATTTTGGCGACGTCGGTACAGTAAAGGGTGGAGCGTGAATCCAGCGGATCGCTGGTGGTGAAGCCGATCTGATTATTAATCACAACATGCACGGTGCCACCGGTGGTGTAACCGCGTGTCTCGGAAAGATTCAGGGTTTCCATTACGATTCCCTGCCCCGCAATCGCGGCATCTCCATGTATGAGTATCGGCAAGACCTGTTTGCGTTCGACATCCTTGCGCCGCTCCTGTCGCGCGCGCACTGAGCCTTCAACTACCGGATTGATGACCTCCAGATGCGATGGGTTGAATGCGAGTACTGCATGCACCGGACCATGGGCCGTGCTGAGGTCAACGGAAAAACCCTTGTGATATTTGACATCTCCAGAACCATGCTCAATGTTAAGCTTACCCTCGAATTCCTGAAAGAGTATCTCGGTGCTCTTACCAAATATATTCACCAGGACATTCAGGCGGCCTCTGTGGGCCATACCCATAACGGCTTCCTTTATCCCGTGATAGCCGCAATGCTCAATCAGGCTATCCAGCAGGGGAATCAGACTGGAACCGCCTTCCAGCGAAAAACGCTTCTGGCCGACATATTTTCTGTGCAGGTAGGCCTCAAGATCATGGGCTGCCGTCAGTCTGTCGAGAATGCGGCGCTTTTTATCCGCGCTATATTCAGGCGTGCCATGGCTTGACTCCAGCCGCTCCTGAATCCAGCGTTTCTGAGCTGTATCGGTTATATGCATGTATTCGCAACCGATAGTCCCGCAATAGGTTGTGCTCAATGTATTCAGGATGTCACTCAGACTGGCCTGATCCGTACCGAACAGAGAACCGGTATTAAACACGGTATCAAGATCATCACTGCTCAGGTTATGGAATTTGAGGCTCAATTCAGGGATTTCTGGCCGCTCCGCCAGGTTGAGCGGATCCAGATCCGCCTGCCGATGACCGAGAAACCGGTACGAGTTGATTAGCTGCAGAACTGCGACCTGCTTGTCTCTGGCAAACTGAGAGGGAGGCGCCGCTCGCGGAAATCCAGAACGGCTGGCCGCTCGAAATTCATTCTGTACGGGCGTATGCGCAATATCCGGAATACTAACGCCACCGGCAAGCTGCGCGAAATATTCACGCCAGGCCGGGTCTATGGATTCAGGGGCTGTGAGATACGTCTCATACAGACCCTCAAGATAGGCGGCATTGCTGCTGAACAGATTAGTATCGTTATATTGAGTCATCGCCAGTCAGGCGGAGGTAGTTGCACGCGAATCGTGGTTTCAGAAAACAAGCTTGAATATTGCACAGTTGTCATGAATAGACAATGAACGCCGCAAATAATCTCTGCATCGAACAACTACATACTATGTGTCGGCCTATCGGCCTGCAGGGCGCCAGCCAGAAGTCCTTCAATCTTGTTACGAACCGTGCCGTTATCCTGACTACTGAATTGTACACCTATCCCAGCAGTACGGTTGCCCTGCGCACCCAGCGGCGTCACCCAGATTACCTGACCAGCGACCGGCATGCGTTCAGTTTCCTCCATCAGCGTAAGCAGCATGAATACTTCATCACCCAGCTTGTAGGCCTTTTTGGTAGGAATGAAGAGTCCGCCATTTTTCACGAAAGGCATATACGCCGCATACAATGAACCCTTGTCCTTGATCGCAAGTGACAGGATTCCTCTGCTTTTATCCGCCATAATAGCCGTTATTTCCCATGCTTCGGCAGCAGGGCGCGCCAGCCGAGCAAACTCTCTTCGAGCAATAATTGTCCATTCAGCGCTATCCCTGACATTCTTCTGATATTCAATAGCTTATCATAAAGTTCGAAAAGTGATGTTAATTCCACACGCGATCCGAATGCATTCAAACTCCGATGAAGACCGGGGTTTTCCAGACCGTCGGGTGGAATCCCACTGCGTATACGAATTGCATCCCGCAGCCCGGACAAT
>JBGTHR010000304.1:0-6404 GCA_041746095.1 Gammaproteobacteria bacterium
CGGCTGGTGGCTGCTGGCCGTGTTGCTCCTTATCATAGTAGTGTTTATCGGTTACTGGCTGACTTGCCGCTATCGACGCTACCGGCAGTATCAGCAAATCCTTACCGAACTGCAGCATCTGGACAGCACTGATGCTAATAGCCAAAGCTCCGAGTTCACTACAGCGATATCCACTCTGCTGCGACGGGTGGCGTTAATACGTTACCCGCGACACCAGGTTGCTTCGCTAAGCGGCGCCGCCTGGTTGAATTTTCTGGATGAGACCGGCGGCGGGGGTGAGTTTTCTCATGGTGCTGGGCGAATCCTTGAACATGGTCCGTATGTCCGGCATAGACAGGATGTCCCGGCAGAGCAACTGCTGAAACTAACGCACACCTGGATAAAAAAGAACCTTGGACGGCCGGTGGACATTGAGCGATGAATTTTGTCCTGAACATTGCCATGAATATTCAGTTCGCCTGGCCATGGGCATTCGCTGTATTGCCCTTGCCGTTAGTGTTCATATGGTTGCTTCCGCGAGCAACCCTGACCAATGATGCGGCCTTACGCGTACCTTTTTTCCATGCCCTGCAGACAGCGGTCGGTCATTCAAATACCGCGCACCCGCGAATGCGCTTGCTGCTGGCGATCATGGCCTGGCTGCTGTTGATTAACGCCGCAGCGCGTCCACAGGTGTTGGGAGAGACCGTGCAACTACCGGTTACCGGCCGTGACCTGCTGCTGGCCGTGGATATATCCGGAAGTATGCAAACTGAGGATATGGTGCTGAGCAATCGGCGCGCAACTCGCCTGGAAGTGGTTAAAACGGTTGCCGGTGAGTTTATCCAACGGCGCAAGGGCGACCGCCTGGGTCTGATCCTGTTCGGTGACCAGGCTTATGTGCAAACACCCCTGACCTTCGATGTGAATACAGTAGGCATCCTGCTCGATGAAGCCGCGATCGGCCTGGCCGGAAAACAGACGGCCATCGGGGATGCCATTGGGCTGGCAGTCAAACGCCTGCGCGATCAGACCGAGGGCAACCGCGTGCTGATTCTGTTGACCGATGGCGCAAATAGCGCAGGCAGTATCGAGCCACTCAAGGCGGCTGATCTCGCCGCTGCGGAAGGGGTACGTATCTATACCATTGGCGTCGGCGCTGACGAGATGACGATGCGCGGCCTGTTCGGCACACAACGTGTTCCCAATACTGAGCTTGACGAGCAGAGCCTCAAAACGATCGCCGAAAAGACGGGGGGGCGATTCTTTCGCGCGCTTGATACCGCCGGACTGGAAACGATATACACTCTGCTCGACACGCTGGAGCCCGCCGGCGATGACGACCTTACCTTTCGCCCGGTGCATGAACTGTATCGCTGGCCGCTTGCGACATCGTTCCTGATATGTATCGCGTTGGCTCTGGCTAGTGCTGGGCTTCCTCGCAGCCTAACCCTCGCTGAAGCGCGACATGTCTGAGGCGCTTCATTTTGTTCAACCTGAGTGGTTCTGGGCGCTGTTGCCTCTCGCATGGCTACTCTGGTTTTTGCATCATTCCGGGGCCGCCGACACTGCATGGCGGCGTATTGTTGATGCCAACCTGTTACCCTATCTGCTCGTCACTCCCGCTGGCCAGCATAGCCGGAAGATACTGTGGCTGTCAGGCATCGGCTGGCTGCTGGCGGTGATTGCCCTGGCCGACCCGGTGTGGGAAAGGCAGCCGCAACCGGTATTCCGTAATCAGGCGGCCCGAGTCGTTGTACTGGATCTCTCTAACTCTATGCTCGCCACTGATATCAAGCCGTCACGATTGGCGCGAGCCCGTTATAAAGTAACCGATATTCTTAAGCAAAGCGCGGATGGACAGACCGGTCTAGTCGTATTCGCCGGTGATGCCTTTACCGTAGCGCCGCTCACCACCGATACCGAGACTATTCAATCGCTGTTATCACCTCTGGAACCCGCTCTGATGCCTGTGCAGGGCAGCCGAGCCGATCTCGGCTTGCGTCAGGCGGGCGAACTGCTGGCACAGGCCGGTGTTCCGCAGGGCGATATTCTGCTGATTACTGACGGCTTCAGTGGCGCGGACGCCATCGATGCCGCTAAAGACCTGCGTGACCGGGGTTATCGTATATCTGTACTCGGCGTAGGCGCCAGTTCCGACATACCGGCACCCAATGGGCGCGGCGGTTTTATCCGTGACCAAAACGATAATGTTGTACTAGTAAAACTCGATACTGCGGCGTTGAAACAACTGGCAACCGCTGGCGGCGGTCGCTATACCGGCATCAGCAGCGCAGAAACCGATGTTGACTATCTGCTGTCCATGCCAACGGTAGAGATTAGCGAGAGGCCAGAACAGGCTGGACTGGAAACCGAGCAGTGGCAATCAAACGGCCCATGGCTGGCAGTGCTGTTGCTGCCGTTCGCGGCACTGGCCTTTCGCCGTGGCTGGTTGCTTGCTTTGGTCATTCTAGTCAGCGGCAATCTGGTCACTCCGCCTTCAGCGATGGCCGGCAGCTGGGATGATCTGTGGCAAAGACGTGACCAGCAGGCGGAACGGGCGATGCAAGCCGGTGATCTGCAACAGGCCGAGCAACTGGCGCAAGACCCTCTTCGCCGTGGCGCAGCCGCCTACCGTGCAGGCCGGTATGAGCAGGCATTACAACATTTTGGTGCGGCTGCAAGCGCGGACGCTAACTACAACCGCGGCAATGCGCTTGCCAACCTGGGAGACTATAAAGAGGCTATTGCCGCGTATGATCAGGCCCTCGCGGTCCAGCCCGGCATGCCGGACGCGGAATACAATAATTCTGCCTTGGAAAAATTTCTGCAGCAACAACAGCAGGAGGATCAGCGCAATGGGAAAAAAGACGGCTCTGAAAACTCGGATTCTGATCAGCAAACCGGTAATGACCAGCAGAATCAAGACAATGCCGGTCAGGATGGTGAAGAAAACTCCAACTCAAATCAGCAGGCAGATCAGGAAAAGAATGAAGGCGGAGAATCAGAGCCGCAAACAGCTCAAAAACAAGCAGATGCGGGCCAGGATCAGTCAGAGCAATACAGTCCTGATTCGGACAGCCAGGAGCCATCGTCCAACGAATCCACAGAGGGCAATAAACCCTCAACTGCGGAGCTGGGAGAAGACCAGGGCTATAAACCAGCTAAAGCGGAAGCCGATCCGTTAAGCCGCGAAGAACGTCAGGCGGCCGAGCAATGGCTGCGCCGCATTCCTGACGACCCAGGCGGTCTGCTGCGCCGCAAATTTCTCTATCAATACCGCCAACGGGCTGAACAGGCCAAAACTGATCCACAACAGGAGTGGTGATTGAGTCTTTCGCTGCATGCAGTATTGTAGAAAACTCACAAGGCATTAACTATGGATTCTATGATCAGAACAAACACCGTTATTCGCTCGCTGTTTCTATTCATAATGATGTGCGTGTCTGTGCCAGCAGTGTGGGCCGATGTGCAGGCAAGTCTGGATCGGTCCACAATCCATGCCGGAGATACCGTCACCTTAACCATTGAGGCCACCGATAATGACCGTGACGGGAAACCCGATCTATCGGTATTGAAAAAGGATTTCGATATCCTCGGCGCCACCAGCAGTCGGCAGATACAAATCATCAATGGTCAGCACTCTGAGCGGCGTCAGTGGCGGGTTGAACTGGACCCCAAATCTACCGGTAGCCTGAATATCCCCGCCATTGCGGTTGGATCGTTGCATACTCAGGCCCTTGAGCTGCTGGTCACTGAGCAGCCCGTCACGGCATCCACGGATACGAATGAACCGGTTTTTTTTCAGACCGAGATAGAACCGGCAACCCACTCACCCTACGTTCAGCAGCAAGTTCACTACACGCTGCGAATGTATTACCGCCTGCCGCTCGTCGAGGGCAGTATTGATGAGCCGCAATCCGATAATGCCATTATTGAGCGCCTGGGCGAAGACCAGCGCTATCAGACCACTGTCGATGAACAAGACTACCAGGTGCTTGAGCGCCGCTATGCGGTGTTCCCACAAAAAAGCGGCAAGCTGATACTCTCGCCGGTGAGCTTCGACGGCCGTGTAATGTCCACCTCGACTAACCGCTCTTTTCAGGGACACATGGACTCCCTGATGGGGCGTTTCCTGGGGGGCGGAAATCCGTTTGGTGAGTCCGGCAAGCGAGTTCGCGTGCGCAGTCAGCCCGTCACTCTGGATGTACAACCCATACCGGCGGATTTCTCAGGCGTCCACTGGTTACCCAGCGAAAATCTGACGCTTAAAGATGACTGGGAGCCTTCACCGCCAAAGTTTCGAGTCGGCGAACCGGTGACTCGAACGATCACGCTACGGGCCAAGGGACTTGAAGCCTCGCAGTTACCGGAGCTTGAAATCCCTGACAGCGCCAGCCTGCCGCAATATCCGGAGCAGCCGGTCGACGAAAATCACACTGATGGCGATTGGGTGTTCGGTTCCCGTAGACAAGCATTTGCATTTGTACCATCACAGACCGGGCCAGCGTCACTCCCCGAGATACGCATTGACTGGTGGGATACTGACGCGCAACAGACACGTACTGCTATCCTGCCTGCACAGGAAATCAGTGTGCTGCCAAGTAGCGCGAACGCCTCGGCCAGCACAGCTCCCAAGGTTATTGAGCCGACTCAATCCGAGGAACCAAACGATAACACTGCAACCACTGAAGACAACTCAAATCCGGATGATCAGATTTCGCGGATCAACTTCTGGTGGTGGCTAGCTGTTAGTGGCGGCGCTATTATACTTATGGCGATCATCATGCTTGCGTATCGAAACCGGCGCCGCAAACTGCGCGGTTTCGCACACACCAACGCTGGTATTACACTGGCCCCACCCAGCAAACGAATTAATACTGCCCGGCGAACACTGCGAAGCGCCTGTGAAAACAATGATCCACAGACTGCTGCGCCTGCTCTGCTTGACTGGGCAGCCTGTGAATGGCCGCAGGACGCACCGCGAAACCTGGGGACACTTGCACTGCGACTGGGCAGCGGCATGGATGTGGTTCACGAACTGGATCAGGCCCTGTATGCCGCTGACCATAATACCTGGAATGGTGCAAATTTGTGGAATACCTTTAAAAAGGGCTTTCCCAAATCAGCTAACGATCAGACCTCAAAAGACCAGGGGCTTGCGCCGCTTTATCCCCACTGGCATATCAAGCAACACTAACTCTCGATACTCATACAGCAGACGCGTTGCTTTGCCATTGGCTATATGCCTTCAGTCTGAAATCTTCATTGCCAGAGTTTGAAGCCTCCAGTAAATGCATTGTCATTATCCCCTCGCCGACAACCATCAGGCAGCTTTTTGATGTGCCTGACATTGCCACCACCCAACACGATCTCGTCGGGAAGCAGTGCGGCTCTTAACATTGCGATCACTTCAAGCACATGTTTGAGCCACTTGTCTTTGCCCAACCGCTCGAGGCCCTCCTGCCCAACGTAGTCTTCGATGCTTCTACCCTTTTTATAAGGCAGATGCGCCAGCTCCATCTGTGCAACAAGATCCCGCCAGATCATTGCTGAGCCAAGACCAGTGCCCAGTCCGAGAAAAAGCATTTTGCCACTCTGATAACTGCCCACCGCCTGCATCGCGGCATCATTGATTACCTTCACGGGTTTAGAAAATGCGGCCTCGAAATCAAAGCCCACCCATCCAATACCCAGATTAACCGGTTCTTTAGCCGGACCATTGTCATGCACAGGACCGGGAAATCCGATCGAGACACAATCAAACTCCCAGTCTTGAGTCAGTTTTTTCACAGACGCAACCATTTTCTTTGCCGTGAGCGAAGCACTCGACGAGAACTGACGTTTAACACCTAATCCGCTGGTCATCACTTTCACATGATTTCCGCCGACATCGATTGTCAGTATAGACTTCTCGTCAACTGGCAATGACGGTTCACCTGGTTTAACTAGTGCTGCGGCCTTATCGACAAAGGCAACACTGTTATCGTGTACAATCCTGCCCGCCGGAATACCAGAATCTGCATCTTGCAGACGCCTTAGCATCGTCGCTTTGTCACTGCCGATAATCAGCCACATGATGGTGCGGGCGCGCGCAATGCAGGGGTAGGTCAGCGTGATTCGGCGATGATCCTCATAGGGCTGAGTCACTGCAGTATCACGTTTGCCTTGTTTTAATACCGGATCGCCCGGCGCGAGCGAAGCCGTATGGCCATCGTCACCTATGCCCAGATGCACTATATCCAGAACGGGAGGTGAACCGGTGACTTCAGCCAGTTTGCGAGCATAATCACTGGCTGCTTTATTCAGGTCGTCCTGTTCTACTGGCATGGGATGTATCTGTTCGACCGGTATCGGCACATGCCTGAGAAACGTCTCCTGCAAATGTGTGAAATTCCGGGCGGGGCTGCCAGCGGGTGCAACGC
>JBGTHR010000305.1:0-4069 GCA_041746095.1 Gammaproteobacteria bacterium
TGAGTTAATTCGCCAGTTGATGGAGCGCATTCCAAACGCGGGTAAGGCGGTGTTCTCTGTGCATTGTCATAACGATCTTGGCCTTGCAGTAGCCAACTCGCTTGCGGCTGTACAAAACGGCGCGCGACAGGTGGAGTGCACCATTAATGGTTTGGGCGAACGAGCAGGCAATGCTTCGCTGGAAGAAGTCGTCATGACGGTACGCACTCGCCAGGATGTGTTCACCTGCAAGACCCGTCTGGACACCACGCAGATCGTACCGGCATCACGGCTGGTGTCGAGTATCACAGGCTTTCCGGTCCAGCCTAACAAGGCGATTGTTGGTGCTAACGCGTTTGCGCACGAATCCGGCATCCATCAGGATGGCGTACTCAAGTCACGCGAGACCTACGAGATCATGCGTGCTCAGGATGTAGGCTGGGCGGATAATCGAATGGTGCTTGGCAAGCATTCCGGCCGCAACGCGTTTCGCACTCGTATGCATGATCTGGGAATCGATTTTGCCTCGGAGCAGGAACTTAACGAGGCTTTTACGCGCTTCAAGGAACTTGCGGATAAAAAACATGATATCTACGATGAAGATTTGCAAGCACTGGTCACCGAGGCTGGCATCCTTGCCGAAAACGAATATTGCAAACTGGTCGCACTCAGAGTGTGTTCCGAGACCGGTGAAATCCCAAGCGCCAAGGTGACGCTGGAGATGGATGGCGAAGAAAGGGTAGGTGAGGCATCGGGTAGTGGACCCGTGGATGCGACCTTCCGCGCCATCGAGTCAGTGATGGACAGTAAGATTGAACTGCAGCTGTATTCCGTCAACAGCATCACCGGTGGCACTGATGCTCAGGGTGAGGTGACGGTACGCGTGGAAAAGGCTGGCCGGATTGTCAATGGACAGGGGGCGGATACCGATATTGTTGTTGCGTCCGCCAAGGCCTACATTAATGCACTGAATATACTGGCGCAGCCGCCGGGACGCCGCGCACATCCGCAACTTGGGGATGTTTAAATCATCTCTGTGCTGCGGCGAGATAGTGTTGTGCTTTAATCGCTGGGGGTGTAATTCCCCGCCCCTTGGGGCGAAAAAAAATTCTACCGAATTGATACCCCGCTGCTTGCGGCGGGTTGGTTCATTCATATTGAGAAACGGGCTTTTGTGTTGAGTTTATGAATCCAAATCGACTGAAATATCTGGACGCGATGGGCATACAGGTTTATGTGCCTCGTCTGCGTACAGATACTACTCCAGTTGAGGTGATGGCCAGTGATCAAGTCGATACATCCGAGGTTTCATTAAGCAAGTCAGAATCACTGGAAATCTCTCTTGATCGCATGGATTGGTTGCAGCTACGCGAGCGGGTTTCAGGCTGCACACAATGTTCACTTGCAGAGTCCCGCACGCAGACGGTATTTGGAACCGGCAACGAGAATGCTGACTGGCTATTCATCGGTGAAGCGCCCGGACAGGATGAGGATCGCCAGGGTGAGCCGTTTGTGGGCCGAGCGGGTCAGCTACTCAACAACATGCTGCTCGCACTGGGCCTGAGCCGGGAGCATGTCTTTATCGCTAATATTCTGAAGTGCCGTCCGCCAAAAAATCGTGATCCCAAACCGGAGGAGTCAAAATCTTGCAAACCATATCTACGTCGCCAGATTGAATTGTTGCAGCCACGAATTATTGTTGCCCTGGGCAGAATTGCGGCCCAGAATCTGCTTGAGACGGAGACGCCCATCGGCAAGTTGCGCGGGCGGGCGCATCGCTATGCGGATACGAATATTCCATTGGTAGTGACGTATCATCCTGCCTACCTGTTGCGCAGTCCTAAGGAGAAAAGTAAATCCTGGCAGGATCTGGTAATGGCGAAACAGATGATTAATGACTGATACGTCAATGCATCGGAGATTTCATTGAGTGCGATACTGAAGATCAGCGAGCATGCTCATCGGCCTATGACCAGGCTGGATGTCGGGCAAGTGATGAAAATCGAGACACACGCCTATCGATTTCCGTGGAGTGAGGGGATCTTTCGCGATTGCCTGCGCGTCGGCTATAACTGCTGGGTTAGTGAAATCGATTACCGAGTATGCGCGTATGCGGTGATGTCATTGCTGGTTGATGAGTGCCATATCCTCAATTTATGTGTTGATCCCGATAAGCAGGGCAAAGGCCTGGGGCGAAGTCTATTGCAAAAGATGCTGGAAATAGCCAGGCAAGGAAAAGTGGATACGGTATTACTGGAGGTCCGGCCTTCAAATCTTGCCGCTGTTAATCTCTACCACTCAGAGGGTTTTAACGAAGTGGGGCGTCGGGAAGACTATTATCCCAATGGCAAAACACGTGAAGATGCGCTGATACTGGCCAAGCCCATCATTCGATAATTACCAACCTGTAGCTGTTCAGATGTACAGGCGACTAACACCGTTTAATACTCCAGCATACCGATAAACACTTGGGTTCCACTGGCATCCTGTATAATCCGTGCTTTTTTAGCTATCAACACTATGGCGGAGCACGATAAACAGACCGCAAGAAGGCGCACATTCGCCATCATTTCTCATCCCGATGCGGGTAAAACGACAATAACCGAAAAGTTGCTGCTGTTCGGTGGTGCGATTCAGCTGGCTGGATCGGTTAAGGGCCGCAAAGCCGCACGCCATGCCACGTCCGACTGGATGACCATGGAGAAGGAACGCGGAATCTCTGTCACCAGCTCGGTCATGCAGTTTCCATATCAGGATCGTATCATCAACCTGCTGGATACGCCTGGCCATGAGGATTTCTCAGAGGATACCTACCGAACATTGACGGCGGTCGATTCCGCGCTGATGGTGATCGACAATGCCAAAGGCGTAGAGGAGCGGACCATCAAGCTTATGGAGGTGTGCAGGCTGCGCGATACCCCTATCGTCACGTTCATCAACAAACTCGACAGGGAAGGACGCAATCCGGTCGATCTGCTGGATGAAGTCGAGGAGATCCTCAAGATTCAGTGTGCCCCGGTGACCTGGCCAATTGGCATGGGAAAGCGTTTTCGAGGTGTCTTTAACCTGCATTCGAATCAGGTGCATCTGTTTAAGGCTCAGCATGAGGGAAAAATTAATCAAGGCGAGATTGTCAAGGGTCTGGATAATCCGCGCCTGGATGAACTGTTTGGCCAACAGGCAAGTGAGCTGCGCGAAGAGATCGAACTGGTCATGGGCGCCGGCCATAAAATGGATAGACAGGCTTTCCTGGAGGGCCGTGTGTCACCGGTATTCTTCGGTTCCGCTATCAATAATTTCGGTGTGCAGGACTTGCTGGACGGCTTTGTCGACTACGCCCCTCCACCTCAGTCACGAGATACACAGGAACGCGTGGTATCTGCGGCTGAAGAAACGTTTAGCGGTTTTGTCTTCAAGATACAGGCCAATATGGATCCTCAGCATCGTGATCGAATTGCATTCATGCGTGTCTGCTCGGGTAGTTTCACACGCGGCATGAAGCTGCTGCATGTCAGGTTGGGGCGTGAGATCAAGATTCCTGACGCCTTGAATTTCATGGCCTCCGACCGGGAGCGCGTCGAAACGGCCTATCCAGGCGATATTATCGGTATTCATAATCACGGGACGATCCGCATCGGTGATACCTTCACCGAAGGAGAAGCTCTCTCGTTTACCGGCATTCCCAATTTTGCTCCTGAGCTGTTCCGGCGAGCGCAGTTACGCGATCCACTGAAGATGAAGGCTTTGCAGAAGGGCCTGGTGCAACTCTGCGAAGAGGGCGCCACGCAGCTGTTTCGCCCACTCATTAATAACGACCTGATTCTGGGCGCAGTAGGCGTGTTGCAGTTTGATGTAGTCGCTCAACGGCTCAAGGATGAATATAAGGTGGATTGCATCTTTGAAGCCGTGAATGTGAGTACCGCGCGATGGGTTGGTTCCAGGGATGATCGCAAATTTGACCAGTTCAAGGATAAGGCTGCCAGTCATCTGGCCCTGGATCACTCAGGAGAACTGGTATATATAGCTCCTACTCGAATCAATCTCAATATGGCGCAGGAAAAATGGCCTGAGATTGAGTTTCATGCCACCC
>JBGTHR010000306.1:0-11968 GCA_041746095.1 Gammaproteobacteria bacterium
AATATTCCCTTGAGAGTCTTCAACATGTTTTCGGCCGGTGTCCTGACTCGAATTGTGCGCGGCGAGGAGATTGGCACATTGGTATGTCGAGGAGACTGAGATGATAGAGGATGTTAAAAAGGATGCCCGTGAGCGTATGAACAAGAGTATTGAGTCAATGCGCCAGGAATTGTCAAAGATTCGCACCGGCCGCGCTCACGCCAGTCTGCTGGATCACATCACCGTTGAATACTACGGCAACGAGGTGCCCATCGGTCAGGTGGCTAATGTCAGTGCCGAGGATGCCAGAACATTGAGTATTTCTCCATGGGAAAAGGACATGGTGCGTAAAATCGAAAAAGCGATTATGACTTCAGATTTGGGACTGAATCCATCTTCAACTGGGACGGTCATTCGAGTCCCAATGCCGCCTCTTACCGAGGAACGCAGAAGGGACCTCGTCAAAGTGGTCCGTCAGGAAGTGGAAAGTGCTAAGGTAGCCATTCGTAATATTCGGCGCGATGCCAATTCCACTATAAAGGAGCTTCTCAAAGAAAAAGAGATCTCCGAGGATGATGAACGCAAGGCGCAGGAAGCCATACAGTTACTCACGGACAAACACACAGAGATGATCAATAAACTAATGGAACAGAAAGAAAAAGACCTGATGGAGGTCTGAACCGTTTGGCGAGTACTCTTAAAGTATATGATTCGCGGCGTATTGCGGCACAATCTCAGCGATTCAAACTGCAGCCGTGCCAATGTCAAATTAATTTACAGTATGATTAGTTCCTCATGCGGCGCCAATTACTCAACTAATCTGGCGTGATGCGGCAAATGCCTTCCAACTCAGCGCCTAACCATGTCGCCATCATTATGGATGGCAATGGCCGCTGGGCAGTCCAGCGACACCTCCCCAGAACTGCTGGCCATAAGCAGGGTGTCAATGCTACCCGTAGTATCATTGAACATTGCGGCAGGTCAGGTGTGAAGACGCTCACCTTGTTTGCTTTCAGTAGTGAAAACTGGCAGAGGCCTGAATCCGAAGTCAGCGCACTGATGGAGCTGTTTCTGAATTCTTTGAGGCGAGAGGTAGGCAAACTTGCCGAAAATAGTATCAGCATTCAATTCATTGGTGATTTATCAGCATTCCCTGAAAAATTGCAGCAACAGATGCGAAGAGCCGAAGCTCTCACTGCCAGTGAGCCCAAAATGCGGCTCATAATTGCGGCCAATTATGGCGGAAGGTGGGACATTATTCAGGCTGTCAAAAGCCTGATGATTGATGTCAAGAATGGGCTTTTGGATCAAACTGAAGTCACAGTGGAGGCCATTGATAAACGTCTGACCACGGCCGGAATTGGTGAACCGGATCTGTTTATTCGCACCGGTGGTGAGCAGCGGATCAGTAATTTCCTGCTTTGGCAGCTCGCCTACACTGAACTCTATTTTACTGACTTGCTTTGGCCAGAGTTCAGCGTTACTGAGTTGGACCGGGCTTTTCACGCTTACGCATCACGGCAACGCCGATTTGGTCGAACTGGAGAGCAACTGGCGGCATCATCTGATGCTTAGACAGCGTGTTGTAACCGGCCTGATCCTGGTTCTAATGACTCTGGGTGCTGTTTTCCTGCTGCCCAAGGCGGTTTTTTCAATCCTTGTTTTGTGCGTGATTCTGTCTGCCGCGTATGAATGGACGCGCCTTGCGGGTCCTTCTGAATCCCTTTTGTGTTTTTTCTATCTGTTTATTGTTGCAGTTGTCTTCAGTCTGGGTTGGGCCTTTGTTATCGATGATGGAATGCTGCCATGGTTTCTGGTATCAGTTGTCTGGTGGGCCGTTGTGTCGATAATGCTGGTATCCTATCATCCCGATATGGCTGGCCAGAAATGGGTGCGTCCAGGCTTGCAGATTGCGGGGGTTATCACACTCGTGCCCGCTGGTCTTGCCCTGATTCAGCTCAGGGAGACCCATGCCAGTCTACTTGTATTTTTGTTCTTGATTGTATGGGTGGCGGATTCAGCCGCTTATTTTACCGGCAAGTATTTTGGAAAAACCAAGCTGTCTCCGGACATCAGTCCGGGTAAAACCCGCGAAGGTGTTGTGGGTGGCTTGCTGGCAATCATTCCCCTGGCGCTATTAGGTTCATGGATACTTGAACTGCCACTCTATATATGGGTCTATTTCCTGGTTCTGAGCCTGTTTGTGGCGATCGCCTCAATAATAGGGGATTTGTTTGAAAGCCTGCTGAAACGAATCGCCAATGTCAAGGATAGTGGCACAATGCTGCCCGGCCATGGAGGAGTACTGGATCGTATAGACAGCATAACCGCAGCCGCACCGCTGTTCGTGATCGGACTTTACTGGATGAACTATTTGCCATGACCGACATCACTGATAAGCTATCCATTGGCGTCACGATACTGGGCGCCACTGGCACCATCGGTATGAACACGCTGGATGTGCTGAGTGACCATCCAGATCGTTATCATTTAGTGGCGTTAACAGCCAATACCAGTACGGATCGCATGTTTGAACTATGCGTCAAAAACCGGCCAAAAATTGCCGTGATGAGAGATCCTGAACAGGCTGCTGAACTGAGTCGGCGCCTGAAGTTCGCTGGCAGCTCCATCGAAACACTATGTGGGGACGATGGACTGCAGCAGGTGGCCAGAATGGAAGAGACGCAATATGTGATGGCGGGTATTGTCGGTGCTGCGGGATTATTACCAACATTGGCTGCAGCCGAGGCGGGTAAACGGGTCTTGCTTGCCAACAAAGAGGCCCTGGTGATGTCCGGGAAATTGTTCATGCAGGCGGTCCATGACCATCAGGCTGAACTTTTGCCGATAGACAGCGAACATAATGCCATTTTTCAATGTTTGCCCACGCATTTTGCTGAGGGCTTGAGCAGCAAAGGTGTCAGGCGAATTTTATTGACTGCTTCAGGTGGCCCGTTCCGGGAAATGGATATGGAAGCACTGCATGCGGTGACCCCGAATCAGGCCTGTGCGCATCCTAACTGGGAAATGGGGCGCAAAATTTCTGTGGATTCGGCTACTATGATGAACAAGGGTCTGGAGGTTATAGAGGCCTGCTGGTTATTTAATACAACGGTTAAGCATATTGATGTTGTGCTTCATCCCCAGAGTATTGTGCATTCCATGGTAGCTTATACTGACGGTTCAGTGCTGGCCCAGCTGGGTAATCCGGATATGCGCACGCCAATAGCGCATGCATTGGCATGGCCAGAGAGAATTTCCACGCATGTAGATTTTCTGGATCTCACGCAAAAGCCACCTCTGGAATTTTTGGCGCCGGATCTCGCGCGCTATCCATGCCTGAGACTGGCGTATGAGGCGCTGGAAATGAACAGTGGCGCAACCTGTATATTGAATGCTTCCAATGAGATTGCGGTGGAAAACTTCCTGCAAGGAAAGATTCGATTCACTGATATCCCGCGTATCATCGAACATACTTTAACCACCCAGGTTGCCGAGAATCTGGATTCGCTGGATGCGGTGCTGGAGACTGATCAGGAGGCAAGACAAATCGCCAATGGTTATATCTCATCACGGCTCGCCGCCTGAAATGGATAGCCTGACATGAGTATCTTCATTTGAATATATTGATCAGCATTGCCGCCTTTGTTGTCGCCATTGGCATCCTGGTGACAGTACATGAATTCGGACACTTCTGGGTAGCCAGGAGGCTGGGTGTCAAGGTATTGCGCTTCTCAGTAGGTTTTGGCAAGCCGCTGTATAAACGTACGGCCGGCAAGGATCGTACTGAATATGTCGTCGCCGCGATACCATTAGGCGGTTACGTCAAGATGCTGGATGAGCGCGAAGGCGAAGTCGATGCCCTGGATTTGCCTCGAGCATTTAATCGGCAGTCGGTCGCTAAACGGTTTGCTATCGTCTCAGCGGGGCCATTGTTTAATTTTTTACTGGCAATCGTCACTTACGGGTTGATGTTTACCCTGGGGGTTTCTGGAATAAAGCCCGTGGTCGGGGATATCGCTCAAGACTCACTTGCCGCAGCATCCGGGATGAAATCCGGGGATCTGATTATATCGGTAAATGGCAAGGCCACTCCTACCTGGGAGGCCGCAACTATAGGCTTGGTGGAGCAGGCGCTTGTGACTGGCGAAGTGATGGTCCAGGCCACATCCAGTCGGCAAGCCGGTGAGACGCGCAACTACACGCTCGACTTGCGTGATACACGCCGCCTGCTTGACGAGGGCAGTCTGCTGGATAAGATAGGCATAACACCCTGGCGGCCAGATGTTCCGGCCGTAATAGGTGAGCTGATCGAGGATGGCGCTGCACAACGCGGTGGTTTGAAAACGGGCGATAAAATACTCTCCGCGAATGAGCAGGCGATGAATTCATGGGACGAATGGGTTGCCTTTATACGGGCGCATCCAGGTGAGTCTGTGGCGCTGAAGATTCAACGTGGCTCAAATATAACCGATTTTTCGCTCATTACTGACTCTAAGCAGGATAATGGTGCCGCCATAGGTCAGATAGGCGCCTACGCATACGTGAGTGAGTCCGACCGGCAAGCCTATGCCGAGCAACGTGTGCTAACCAGTTACTACCCAATTGAGGCCTTTGTTAAAGGACTGCAGAAGACGTGGGATATGTCGGAATTGACCGTGCGTGTATTGTGGAAGCTGGTCACGGGTGAGGCCTCCGTCAAAAACATCAGTGGACCGGTGACAATCGCAGAATATGCGGGAATCTCGGCGCAGCTGGGAATCTCAACCTTTCTCGGCGCATTGGCTTTATTCAGTATCAGTATTGGAATCCTGAACCTTCTACCTATACCGATGCTGGACGGCGGACATTTACTGTACTACCTGGTGGAAATAATTAAAGGCAGCCCTGTATCGGGAATAACGGAAGCCATCGGACAAAGAATCGGTATGGCAATGCTAGCAGGTTTAATGTGCCTTGCATTCTATAACGATTTTTTAAGATTATTTGGATAATCATGTTAAAAAAGGTATTGCTGTCACTGGTGATCGCCAGTGCGTTCGGTATGTTTCATTATGCTTTAGCCGCTAGCTTCATACTTGAAGATATCGAAATCGAAGGGCTTGAGCGGATTCAGGCGGGTACGGTTTTCACCTATCTACCCGTGAAAGTGGGAGACGAGTTCGACGAAGAACGCAGCGCGGACATAATCCGTACTCTTTTTAAGACCGGTTTTTTCAAGGATGTGGCCCTGCGTCGGCGTGGTAATGTGCTGATTGTCAATGTCAGTGAACGGCCAGCGATCGCATCACTTGATATTCAGGGTAATAAAGACATCGATAGTGATGCCCTGAATGAGGCCTTGAAAAATGTCGGTATCGCCAAAGGGCGTGTCTTTAATCGCTCGGTTCTGGAGCGGCTGGAAAACGAGCTTCTGCAACAGTATCTTGCGCGTGGTAAATACAATGTTAAGATCGATACCAGTGTCACTGATGAGCCGCGCAATCGTGTCGGTATAAGCATCAATATCGCTGAAGGTGAAGTCGCCAAGATCAAGCGTGTCAACATTGTCGGCAACCGGTCATACGAAGAAAAAGATCTGACCAAGGGCTTTGAGTCCGGCATACCCCCCTGGTATGCCGTATGGAGCAGCAAGGATCAGTATTCCAAGCAGAAACTTTCCGGTGATCTGGAAATTCTGCGAACCGAATATCTTGATATGGGCTACCTCAAGTTCAACATCGAATCCTCCCAGGTATCCATCACCCCCGACAAGGAAGATATCTACATCACTATCAATGTCGATGAAGGTGATAAGTATGTTGTTAAAGACATCAAGCTGGCGGGTACCTTTGTCGTACCGGAACAGGAACTGCAGGAGCTTCTACAGATTAATCCCGGTGATACGTTTTCAAGGGGAAAAATAGTTCAGACCACGGACATGATCAGTAAGCGCCTGGGCGATGAGGGTTATGCCTTCGCCAATATCAATGCGATTCCGGAAGTGGATGACGAGACCAAGGAAGTTTCGTTGACGCTGTTTGTAGACCCTGGCCAGAGGGTCTATGTGGAACGTATCAATGTCTCCGGTAATCAGGTTACCAGTGATGAAGTCTACCGTCGGGAGTTGCGGCAAATGGAGGGTGGATGGTATTCCCAATCCAATGTCGAGCTGTCGCGCAGTCGCTTGCAGCGATTGCCCTATGTGGAATCCGTCGAGATCAATACTGAGCGCGTCCCCGGGTCTTCGGATCTGGTGAATCTTGACGTTCGTGTGACAGAACGTCTGGCGGGGAATTTTTCTATAGGACTTGGCTTTTCGCAGAGCCAGGGGCCGATTATTTCCGGCAGTGTGAGTCAGGAGAATTTTCTCGGTAGTGGTAAATCGGTGGCATTTGAAGTCAATACCAGCAAGGTGAATACCGTATTCAGGGTCAACTATACTAATCCATTTTATACCATAGATGGTGTGAGCCGCAGCCTGGGTGTGTCCTATATCTCTACCGATGCACGCGAAGCCGATATCTCTGACTTTAACTCAGATCAGCTTAATGCCAACCTGTCATACGGAATACCGCTTACCGAGCATGACAGAATCAATGCGGGTTTGGCTGTCAGCGGTGTCAGCATCGATACCAACACTAATACGCCAGATGAGATTAATGACTTTATAGACGATGAAGGTGACAACTACCTCAACTTTTCGTTGGTCTCAAGTATTGAGCACGACACGCGCAATCGCACTGTATTTGCAAACCGGGGAAACCTGCAACGTTTTAATGCCGAACTGAGTGTGCCCGGCAGTGATCTGACATTCTATAAACTGGATTACCGCAATGTTGTATATGTCCCGCTTTATGAGGAATTTACGCTTTCAGTCGGCGGGTCATTTGCATATGGAGACTCCTACGGCGGCACCTCGGATCTGCCATTTTACGAGAAGTATTTTGCCGGTGGTGTGCGAACTCTACGCGGTTATGAGAATAACAGCCTAGGACCCCGTGATTCCGAGGATGATCCCTTTGGGGGTAATTTCCGCAGCATCGGCAACCTGGAATTATTGGTGCCGAGTCCGTTTTTCAAGGATGCAAAGAACATTCAGCTGAGCACTTTTGTCGACTATGGTAATGTCTTTGCAAAGGCCAGTGACTTCGAACTCAATGAATTACGTGGCGCCTATGGCGTTGGAGTGCAGTGGATATCACCGGTTGGCGCATTGACAATAAGCCTGGCCCAAGCGTTTAATGATCAGCCAGGAGATGATACACAGATCTTTCAGTTTAATTTAGGCTCACTTTTTTAACCTCATAAATATGGGAATGCTTCACTCATGAAAACAGTATTATTATCACTATTACTCTTGGTATTTGCCATTACCTCAGTCAACGCTGCCGAAATCAAGGTGGGGTTTGTGAATATATCCAACCTGATGGAAAAGGCGCCACAGGCTGAATCGGCCCGCACAGCACTGGAACGTGAGTTTGATGGCCGCGATAACAAACTGACCACTACCAGGGACGCGATTTTGCGGCTTGAAGATCAGCTGCAAAAAGACGGCGAGATCATGAGTGAAAGCAAACGTGCAGATCTTGAACGGGACATCCTGCGGCGCAAACGCGATTTCAATCGCGAGAAGGATGAGCTCAAGGAGGACTTCAATATTCGTCGAAATGAGGAGCTGGGTAAGTTGCAGCGTGAAGTGTATAGCGTGATTGTCGATGTAGCCAAAAAAGAGAATTATGATTTAATGGTTACCGAAAGTGTTCTCTATGCCAGTGACAAGATCGATGTCACGGAAAAAATACTTGAGCAGCTCAAAAAGTCTGGCAAATAACTCGCACAATTAGGAAAAAATGGCCTTTCGCCTGGCTGATCTGGCGGAGCGAGTTGGCGCCAAACTTGTTGGAAAGGCGGACTGTGAGATCAACAGTGTGGCCAGTCTGGGTCGCGCAAGGCAAGGCAGTATTTGTTTCGTCAGTGATGGGCGCTATCGACAGCTACTGAAAAAGACTCGAGCATCCGCGGTCATCCTGGACAGCTCTATGCTGGCAGACTGTCCGGTTTCGGCGCTGGTGGTCACTAACCCCTATATCACCTATGTAAAGATCGCACACTTACTGAACCCTGCCATAGCGTTTAAAGCTGAGATTCACCCTAGCGCAATAATACACTCAAGGGCAACCATTCATCCTGATGCCAGAGTTGGTCCTCTATGCGTGATAGATGAGGACGTTGTGGTGGCGGCGGGGGTTAGAATTGGGCCTGCATGCACAATAGCATCGGGTTGCAGGATTGAGGAGTCAACACAGCTGGTTTCCCGTATCACCTTATGTAAGGACACCGTTTTAGGTAGACGCGTGTTGATACATCCGGGCGTGGTCATTGGCAGTGATGGCTTTGGACTGATAAACGATAATGGGATCTGGGTAAAGATTCCACAATTGGGTAAAGTCGTGATTGGCGATGATGTGGAAATTGGCGCTAATACTACTATTGATCGTGGTACTCTTGACGATACGGTTATTGAGCAAGGCGTCAAGCTCGATAACCTTGTGCAGGTTGCGCATAATGTTCGTATTGGGGCGCATACAGCGATTGCGGGTTGTGTAGGAATTGCCGGGAGTGCAAAAATAGGTCGGCACTGCATCATTGGCGGGGCGGCGGGTATTCAGGGGCATATAGAGATTGGTGATCGTGTCACTATTACGGGCATGACCAAGGTGACCAAGTCTATCAAGTCCCCAGGTGTGTATACTTCTGGAACACCCTTTGAGCTAAATGATAAATGGTTAAAGAATTCAGTTCGCTTCAAGCAGCTGGACAGTATCGTCCGGAGATTGAAATCACTGGAAAAGAAATAGTGAGCCTCGGCTTAATCCGGAGTTTCCATAGATAGAGGAAATTGATGAAGCTCATGATCTGCGTTTGGCTCGATCTTTACGCGGCTTTCTTGCGGATCATGAAACATATCAACCCAGGTAAGCAGCAGGCTTTATAATAAGACTCTAGTAATTATGTCCGCATATATTGACTATGTGCGCTGACTTAAGTGGATTTAAATATCAGTCGGGATATCGCTGTGAAAATTATGTCGGTCAACGAAATCATGAAACATCTACCCCACCGGTATCCCTTCCTGTTGGTGGATAGAGTGATTGAATGTATTCCAGGTCATTCATTGACGGCGATTAAAAATGTCACCATCAACGAGCCTTTTTTTCAGGGTCACTTCCCTCAGGCGCCATTGATGCCAGGAGTGCTAATCCTTGAGGCATTGGCTCAGGCTTCCGGGCTGCTCGCATTTAATACTCCAGAACATCGACCAACGGATGATAGTCTTTATCTTTTTGTAGGTATTGATAAAGCCCGCTTTAAACGTACAGTTGAGCCAGGTGATCAGTTGATCTTACACGTGGAGTTTACAAAAAAACGGCGGGGTTATGGAGTATTTGCTGCCAGGGCTAAAGTAGATGACCAGTTGGCGGCGACCGCAGAGCTGATGTGTGTATTCAAGCAAGTAAGCGCTTGATCCTGCTGGATAGTATGTAAACAATCTTGATTGATCCGCGCGCAACAGTTGATCCTTCGGCAGAGATAGATGCCGGTGTATCGATTGGCCCTTATTCTGTAATCGGACCAAACGTTACCATTGCCGCTGGAACCTGGATTGGACCGCATGTGGTAATTAACGGTCCTTGTACTATTGGCAAGGATAACCGCATTTATCAGTTTTCCTCCCTGGGAGAGAGTCCGCAGGATAAAAAATATTCGGGCGGACGATCCGAACTTGTCATCGGCGAGCGCAATATCATACGCGAATTCTGCACTATCAACCGGGGCACTGAAGCTAATCATGGCCAGACGGTGGTCGGTGATGACAACTGGATTATGTCGTATGTGCATATTGCGCATGATTGCCGAGTGGGCAACCATACCGTATTCGCTAATGGGTCTTCACTGGCCGGTCATGTGACAGTGGAAGACTATGTGGCGTTTGGCGGGTTTACCCTGGTGCATCAATTCAGCAGGGTTGGCGCCTATGCGTTCACCGGAATGGGAACGGCACTGAACCGTGATTTGCCACCGTATCTCATTGCTACAGGTAATCCGGCGAAGACACGCGGGTTGAATAAAGTTGGTTTGAAGCGTCATGGTTTCTCAGAATGCCTAATCAAGAAACTGCAACGCGCCTATATCATCGCTATCAAATCCCGCACTGAGAAGGACGCCAACCGGAAGCAGCTTGAGTCTCTCTGTGAAGAACATGAATCAGTTAAGCGGTTTGTAGAATTTATTAACAGCAGTAAACGTGGCATTACGCTGTAGGCTGATTAGATCAGCTAAATGTTATTGCTGTATCAGCTTGTTTGTGGAAGTTTTTAGTTTAGAGTCCCCGATAGGGGATCCGTTAACCCCTCGTCTTTAGGCGAAGGATGATAAAATTCGAAGATACAGAATTATAAGCGTGGCGGCGATACGGTCTGGGATTGTAAATATCATCTGGTGTGGGCCACGAAATAGCGCTATAGGTATTGGGCGGAGATGTAGGTCAGCGGGTGTCGAACGCTAGTAAGAGAGATCGCGATGAGTAAGGAAATGCTCATCTATGCCGGATCAATCAACCGGGATCATGTTCCCATGCTGCCCGGGATACCGCCGCTGCTATCGGTATCGCGGGCAGTCCAACATCTGAAGGGCAAGAGTTTGCACGTCTGTTAACGAATACAAGACGCTACGCAAGCGCTAACGGGGCCAGCGGGTTGGACAGGGAAGGCGATGTGGGTTTGTTGGCTTTGGCCGCCTGGTCAATGTCTATCTTCCAGCCAATTCACGTGCTCATGTCAAACCGGGGACTAAAGTACAGGCAGGTCGCGATGTTATCGGTGAGTTCGTCCGTGAAGAATGAGAAGGCTCACATCATTATATTAACAGGCCAGACACATGCATTCGGCAGAGACTCCGCGCCAGTTTAATGACTTGTTTTTCCGACGTGACGACGTGGTCAAGTTGTCCGGCAATGATCAGCATGGCCAGGCCGTGTACCATCGACCAAGCTGACAGAGTCAGTTTCATGTCATCGCGTTCCCGGTAAATACCCGCTTCCAGACCATTTTTGATGATCGCCTCCAGACCCTGAAACGCACGCTCACACACTGGCCTTAGTTCTTCCCCTAGCACCTCAAGTTCAAGGCTGCCACCGAACATGAGCTCCGTGACGTCGGGGTTTTGTACCGCCAGCTTTACATAAACAACGCCGGCCTCTACCAGTTGCTTTGAAGGATCATCTGGGTAATCTTCAACTACCTCCCCCAACGCCGCCACCAGGGTTTCAAACCCAACCGTGGCAATGGCTGCCAACAGGCCGGCTTTGTCGTCAAAATGACGATAAGGTGCCGTATGGCTTACGCTTGCCCGTTTTGCCACCTCACGCAGACTCAGCCCCGCAACTCCTTTTTCGGCCAAAAGCACAATGCCTGCCTCTATCAGGGCGTTTCTTAAGTCGCCGTGGTGATACGCTTTTTTGCTCGCTTTCTGCATTTCATATCCTTGCCGTATAAATACCCCAATTAGTGTTGACATTGTAAACATAAAGGCCTACATTATTCAACACATGTTGGCGTTGTAAACATGTGTTGAATAATCAAGCCTCGGCTCAACCCGATTACTACTTCGTTAATTACTTATGCAAAGGAGATGAACACTATGAAAACTCAGACTTTGAAAAGGATCTTATGGGCGTCCATTGTCAGCATAGCTGCGCTTGCTGTTAGCAGCCAGACGCAGGCGCACAGCCCTGACGAATACTCCATGGCCTCGACGGATACGTCCCAACAAGGCGATGTCTTGACAGCCAGGATCGAACAGACTGTTCACCGAGTGTTGGCTTCTACCCTCAATGAAGAAGCGCGTCCGCAGAGCTACAGTGTAGCCGAAGATAATAAGGCGCGCAGTTGCCGCATGATGCCACTGTATGGGTTCTGCCGGTAATGAGTTGAGACTCCCATTCCGG
>JBGTHR010000307.1:0-4296 GCA_041746095.1 Gammaproteobacteria bacterium
AACAACGCTCGACTAATACAGAACGGTAGAATTATGTCGAAAATACTTCAGACAGGGCATATCGGTGCCTAGACAACGCTCCTCTTTTGCAACTCTGATAGGACTGGAAACCAACAAAACCAGCCATCTCGAAAAGTGGGTGTCGGCCACAGGAGGCCTGGTCGGCATTCTTGCAGTGGCAATTATCAGCAGACATTACGTTGACGTGCATGGCGCCGCATGGCTGGTCGCATCTATGGGCGCCTCTGCTGTCCTCGTTTTCGCCGTACCTCACGGGCCACTCTCCCAGCCATGGCCTGTGATCGGCGGACATCTTGTTTCGGCAATTATCGGTGTGAGCTGCGCACGGTGGATTCCTGATATTTTATTAGCTGCATCCGTATCGGTGGCGCTGGCAATTCTCGCCATGCATTATTTACGCTGCATCCATCCACCCGGCGGCGCGACCGCTCTCACAGCCGTCATTGCCGGAGACAGTATTCACTCTCTTGGGTATGCCTATGTCATTACGCCCGCGCTGTTCAATGCCATTACTATCACCGCAATAGCCGTAGCATTTAATTCAGTATTTCCCTGGCGCAGATATCCAACGGTTTTCGCCGATCGAAATAGAAAGACAAAGCCGTCTGCACGGACATCCGCCCAAAATGACGGTGATTCGTTGACTCACAGCGATCTAAAAGCTGCTTTAAGAGCGATGAACAGCACCATTGATATCAGTGAGCGAGATCTGGAGACTGTATATCGATTGGCAAAGAACAATTCTCAATCGAGTTCGATGGATCTGGCGGACATCGGTCCCGCACGGTACTACAGCAACGGTCGTTATGGATCAAACTGGCAGGTCAGGCAAATCATCGACTGGGAATATCCAAAAAAAGGTGGTGAGGGATTAGTGATCTATAAAGTAGTGGCCGGGGAGAACCGACGAACTACTGCCAAAACGTCACTTGATGATTTCGCACGCTGGGCCAGGTACGAGGTATTTCTAAATGAAAATTCATGGCAAAGGGTTAAGCAACTCGATGCGGCTACAGAGGCCATTTAAACATCATGTATAAATCAATCAAAAGCGATCTCGTTCGTGAAGACTTTGTCCATGCCCTTGCAGAAGTAAATACATTTGTTGACATCAACGTGGAGGATCTCATGGAACTGCATGCCAAAGCTGAAAAGCATGCCCGCATTCGCATGAATGAAAGCATGCGAGTTTCCGAGCTGATGAGCCAATCTGTCAAGACAGTACGGCATGATTCATCTCTGTCTGACGCCGCACATCTGTTGGTCGTCAACAAAATAAGCGGGCTGCCTGTTATCGATGCTAGTGATAAATTAGTGGGGATCATTACCGAAGCAGATTTTTGCGTGCACTAGGAGTGCCCAGCCATCACCCCACACATAATTTATGGCAAACGCTTGAGACGCTCTTTTCTCATCATGTAGACGTCAGAGAGCCCGAAGAGAAGGTCTCCGACCTCATGGTCACGGACGTGGTCACTGTCCGTCAGGAACAAACCCTGCATGATGTCCTCGAAGTATTAAAAAAGAACCGCATCAAACGTGTCATCGTGACTGATAATGACCGCCATGTTATGGGCATGATCACTCGCTCAGATCTGGTCAGACACTTCTTTGACAGTATCAGGGATTCGAAAAACGAGGCCATCACACTTAGAGAACCCCTCACAAGTAAGGACTAAAATAACGCTATTTCAATATTCTGCTTTGTGATTTTAGTTCTGCGGAAATTCACGGGAAACAAAATTTAAATCCTGGCTCATATTCGTGCTTGTTTCTACTTAAGCAAAGAATTATACCGGTGATCCTCAGTAAGATTGATTCTTCGCTTCCACGGTAATTATACAGAACTGCTATTCGATGGCTGGCTGGCTGAACAAACGCAAACGTCAAAAATTTAGAGTAATTCATGCATAATGATTGGCTAACAATCCCTTGCGCGCACGACCGGGGGAGATTAATGAACAAATCAACATGTTGACGGAAGATCGTTCCAATAATCCCAATTTAAACCACGTCCAAACCCGCGACCGCCACCGCCTGAAGCAGCGTCTGCGAAAAGCGGATGGCCCTGCCGCACGCGCAAAATGCGAGTCGGAAATACAGGCAAGCATGCAGATTACTGAATCCCGCCTGGCGGCGCGCGGAGCTTTTAATCTGGCTGCCGATCTACCCATTACTGCGCGGGGGGAAGAAATCAGCAAGGCAATTAAACTTCATCAGGTCGTCGTGATCAGCGGCGAAACGGGCTCTGGCAAAACCACGCAGTTACCAAAATTTTTGATGCAGGCGGGCTATGGCGCGCGTGGTCTTATCGGTCACACACAGCCGCGGCGCCTGGCTGCACGCAGCGTAGCCGAACGCATTGCAGAGGAAATAGACACGCCGTTCGGCGGGCTAGTCGGTTTCAAGACACGGGTAGATGAATGTCTGTCGAGTGATACCCAAGTCAAATTTATGACTGATGGCATTTTGCTGGCAGAAACAGCGAGCGACCGGTATTTAAACCGCTACGAAGTAATCATTATCGATGAGGCTCACGAGCGCACGCTCAACGTCGATTTTCTGCTTGGCTACATCAAACGGCTTTTGCCGTCGCGCCCGGATCTCAAACTGGTCGTGACCTCAGCCACTATCGACACAGCAAGCTTCGCCGCGTTCTTTGATAACGCACCGGTTATCAACGTGGAAGGTCGCAATTATCCGGTGGAAATCCGCTATCGGCCGCCCAAAAACGAGAACGATGATGAAGTCGATCAGCCGGAAGCTATCGAAGCCGCAGTACATGAGCTCTGGCGAGAAGGCGCGGGCGATATTCTGGTGTTCCTGCCCGGCGAACGGGATATACGGGACGCTGAGCAACACTTGTCACGCTCGCTCGCCACATCCAGATTCCGAAACGCCGAAGTCGTGCCACTTTACGCACGGCTCACTCGGGCAGCCCAGCAAAAAATATTCTCTCCCAGTTCAGGCCGGCGTATCGTACTCGCCACGAACGTAGCCGAAACCTCACTAACTGTGCCCGGAATTCGATACGTAATCGATACGGGCCTGGCGCGCATCAGCCGTTATTCGACGACTTCAAAAGTCCAGCGCCTACCGATTGAGCCGGTGGCGCAGGCCAGTTGCAATCAGCGCACAGGACGCTGCGGCCGGCTCGCACCCGGAATCTGCATTCGATTGTATGGGCAGGATGATTTTAACAACCGCGATCTCTTCACCGACCCAGAAATACGCCGTACCAATCTTGCCAATGTGTTGTTAACCATGGCCGATCTGCGACTTGGTGAGATCGAGGATTTTCCGTTCATCGATGCGCCTGAGGGCCGCTATATTAACGATGGTCGTAATCTACTGGTGCAATTGCAGGCGATCAAAATCCACAAAGGCGTTCGCCAACTGACTCCTCTCGGGCGTATGCTGGCGCGTCTGCCGCTGGACCCGCGCATCGGTCGTATGTTGCTGGCTGGACAGGAACAGGGCGTTCTACCTGCAATGCGGGTGGTAGCTGCCGGGCTGACGATTCAGGATCCACGCGAACGCCCCACCGAAGCACGCCAGGCAGCGGATCAGGCTCAGTCCGCTTTTACCGATAATCGATCTGATTTTGTGGGCCTGCTAAAACTTTGGGATGCCTTTGGCCAGGCAAAAAAAGAATACTCCGGCAATCAACTGCGCAAGTGGTGTCGCAAACACTTTCTGAACTTTATGCGACTGCGCGAATGGGAAGACCTGGTGCGACAACTGCGGCGCATCGGTACGCAACTGGAGTTATCTCACTCACCATCCACCAGCAGTGTCGCGGAAGTGGACTATATGTTGCTGCACCGCGCACTACTGACCGGCCTGCTGGATCACGTCGGGCAGCTGGATGACAATGGCGGTGCCGCCAGTAACGGAAAAAGCAATAAAAAGCGCGAATATCTCGGTGCCCGAGGTCGACGTTTTCATATCTTCCCTGGCTCCGCCCTATCGAACTTGGCCCTATCAAATAAGGCGCCGCGCTGGATTGTAGCCGGTGAGCTGATCGAAACCAGCCGCCTGTTTGCACACAAGGCGGCCGCAGTAGAACCGGAATGGATCGAAGCGGTGGCCACGCATCTGATCAAGCGCGAGCACTATTCTCCCGCCTGGTCCAAGCGACAAGGTCACGTCACCGTTCACGAACGCATCAAACTATTTGGGCTGACATTGACTGATGGCCGCAAAGTCGATTTTGGAAGCATCGATCCGAATGGCGCACGCAAAATTTTTATCGCCGACGGACTCGTAGCGTTT
>JBGTHR010000308.1:0-3510 GCA_041746095.1 Gammaproteobacteria bacterium
ACCCCGATCACCGCAACGGTTATCATCATGGAAATGACTGACAATCAGGAGATGCTGTTACCGTTGATGGCTACCTCTTTTCTGGCATACGGAACCTCTAAGATGGTCTGCCCAACGCCGGTATATCGTGCACTGGCGTCGGCGTTTATATCCAGACCGCCTGAACCTACTCAAGCTGCCAAGGATTCATTTAAATGAGCATTCTATCTGGCAATGCCATACTCTGGATAAAGGCCTTCCACGTAATCTTTATGGTGACCTGGTTTGCCGGGTTATTTTATCTGCCACGGTTGTTTGTCTACCATGCGATGAGTAGTGATGAGATCAGCGCAGAACGCTTCAAGGTCATGGAACGCAAACTGTTCTGGGGAATCATGACACCCGGGGCCATTATCACCGTCATACTCGGCCTTGCCATCCTCATACCCTTGTGGAACTCATATGCCGATCAGACGTGGCTCACCGCTAAACTTTTGCTGGTGTCGCTTCTG
Source organism: Gammaproteobacteria bacterium (assembly GCA_041746095.1). Taxonomy (GTDB): domain Bacteria; phylum Pseudomonadota; class Gammaproteobacteria; order JBGTHR01; family JBGTHR01; genus JBGTHR01. The sequence continues at coordinate 492 of JBGTHR010000308.1, forward strand.
ATAATTTATCACGTCTGGTGTGGAAAACTACTCATCGATTTTAAATATGATAGAAACCGCTACACACATATCTGGTATCGCTGGTTTAATGAAGCGCCAGTGCTGATGATGATCGGAATTATTATCCTGGTTATCGTCCGGCCATTTTAGCAAGCCAATAGGGATGTACGGAACACCGCGCCGTCTCTGCATACAATCAATCAGGGCGCGACTGTGTGAATTATCTGCCTAGTTGAACTGATCACATACTGCTTGAGCATACTCACGCGTTTTCGCCCGTCCGCCTAAATCTCCCGTCAGCATCTTGCCGTCTTTCATTACTTTCTGAATCGCCATCCTCAGTTGCTCAGCCTTAGCGTGGTGGCCCACATGATCGAGCATCATGGCAGACGCCAGCAACAAGGCCGTAGGATTGGCGACGCCACGACCGGCGATATCTGGCGCGGTGCCATGCACTGCCTCAAATACGGCAGCATCATCCCCTATATTGCCGCCAGGAGTCATTCCAAGACCCCCTACCAGCCCTGCGATCTCATCGGATAGAATATCGCCGAACATATTTGTCGTGAGTATCATGTCAAACTGAGTAGGATCCAGCACCAATTGCATGGCGCAGTTGTCGACAATACGATCCTCAATCTCCAATTGACTCTTATATTTCTGCCCGACCTCTCTTACAGTCTCAAGGAATAGCCCGGTCAGACATTTCAATATATTGGCCTTGTGCACAATGGTGACTTTCTTGCGGCCGTTGGCAATCGCATATTTAAATGTGAATTCCGCCACCCGCCTGCAACCTGAGCGGGTAATAATGCCAGAGGCCTCAGCAACTGCCTTGGGATCGTCATCAATCTGAATATAATGCTCGACACCGACATAAAATCCTTGAGTATTTTCCCTTACCAGGATTACATCGACATCCTCAAAACGTCCGCCGGGTAATATGGTGCGTGCCGGTCTGACATTCGCAAACAATTTGAATTCCTCACGCATCCTCACTGTCGCCGAGCGATAGCTCTTCCCCAGCGGTGTGGTCAATGGACCTTTTAAAGCCAAACGGGTCTTGCGGATGTTCTCTATGGTTTCGATCGGTAGTGCATCACCATACTTATCCGAGCCCTTTTCTCCCGCGATGTGTGGCTCCCAGGCAAATGGAGCACCCAACGCCTCCAAAACATGCAGGGTGGCATCCATAATTTCTGGACCAATACCATCACCTTCTATCAGCGTCACTGGAATTGCCGTCTTGTCTGTAGTCTCAACCATAAATGCCTTCCTGAAACAGGTATTCTTCCATATTGATCCCACCACACGCGAGTGGCCTAAACAACCTGAGTTAAGGGAAATAGTTTGGGAAATTGACTTATTACTGAGTAACTCTAGCAAGCCGTATACCAGCTTCTGAGCAACTGTAATAGATCAGCGTTATGAAACGATTACACCGGCTTTTAAGTGCCTCAATATTGCGAGTATGTTGTTGAGCAATCGATGGAATAGCATAACACGTCTTTGCTTCGCAGAGTGTTACACCCTACCGAAGACGCATTCCCACAGCACGTACCACCTGCACTCTTTTTACTATCCATAGAAAAATTGCGCACAATAACAGTGCGGTAATAACCAGCATGAATGTTATCGGTCCAAACACGTCCGGCGCCTTCATCATCAGGGTCAGTAAGGACTCCTCGTAATAGAAGAACCACTGATGGCCAGCTGGAAATATCCATTCATGCAGCAAATAAAAAATCTTCACGGGACCCAGTAAGAGCACTACTAAAGTCGATACGATTAGACCTATCGCGCCACTGGCAAACATCGCCATAGCAGAAGGTATTGGCGTTTTTCGGGCGAATATCCAGCCTGTCATAATCAGCCACAATGAAAAGATTACTATTGCGGCACTATTGACGAAACCGATTAGTCTGGCGACATCCTGCAAATGAATGACTTCTGGGCGAGTGAGTAATGGGCCAATTATCTGGCCCTGGGGTTTCCTGTAACTCAGAGATTCAAGACCCTTGCCGTCTTGATGGATTGCCTTGACAATACCGGCGAACAGACGAGTACGCTCAAGTTTATCAGTCAGCTGAAAATCCTCCCGATAACGATTCAGAGGACCATACTTCTGTATCGTCGCATCGATATTGAGCACGTCATGCCAGAATGGATACAGAAAATTTACTCGTGCCGACACATGCCAGGACAAAAACAGCGCCAGCAAAAAAACTGATATTAAATAGCTTATCCAGAATATCTGTTTACGCACTCTACCGAAATAAGTTCCGTGATTCATCGATTATGTCATCCAGTCAAGCCGAACATTTTACCGGCAATCTGTCCGTCTGCCATAGGATCAGAAGATTCATACTCACATGCATGTGGTCGACTTTCCAGATAGAGCGGGAACGCCTGATCCACATAAGATTTAATACCCAGTTAATCAAAGCCTGAGGCGCCAAGGCATCTCCGGACTCTTCAAATAATTGCCAACCATTTGAGTTCTTATTGACAAATTTGATCGCTAGGGAGCGTAATAAGCAGCCCATCATAAGCCACATCCACCGCCAGATCTCACGTGTCAAAACGTGATACCCAACTTACATGCTGACTGCAGAAAGACCTCAAGACTTTCTCGATCACTCTGTGTGCATACAATATCACTATCACTAATGATAATGACTTGCATTTGTCTTATTAATATTTATAATGCGACTCTTCTGATTAATCAGTTAACGGTCTGACTGATTTTTGCGTCTCCATAAGTAAACGAACGGTTGGAGCACATCTGCCATGCGAGCATCATCGAAACGAAATATGCACGAACGCGCCATGCCACATTGATTATGGAAAGGCGTCAATAAGTCTGCAATACATTACCAAACTTAACTAAGGACACATTTACACTCATGAAACTATTGACAACGTTGGGGACGGGGCTGGTCATACTATTGGCATTCTGCGCGAATGCCACTGCCGAGACAGCCGATGAACGCATAGACAGGCTGGAACGCATGCTGGA
>JBGTHR010000309.1:0-3350 GCA_041746095.1 Gammaproteobacteria bacterium
TAGCGACGCGGAGCTTCAAAATGATACAAAAATGTACAAATACCACCACCTCAGCATCACGCACTAAAGTGATGCGAAGTGGTCATCAGATCGTACAACCAATGAAGATACAAATAAGGAGGAACCAAAAATGAGTGACAATCGCAAACCAACAACTACCGATTCCGGTGCCCCAGTAGCCAGCGACGAATATTCGTTGACCGTAGGGCCGGATGGCCCGCTCATGATGCATGATCACTATCTGATGGAACAGATGGCCAATTTCAACCGGGAACGGATACCCGAGCGTCAGCCGCATGCAAAGGGCAGTGGCGCCTTTGGACACTTCGAAGTGACCCACGATGTCAGCCAGTACACCAAGGCAGCGGTATTCCAGCGTGGCGCCAAGACCGACACACTGATGCGCTTCTCGACGGTTGCCGGTGAACGCGGCAGTCCCGACACCTGGCGAGATCCCCGCGGGTTCTCTGTAAAGTTTTACACCAGCGAGGGCAACTTCGACATGGTGGGCAACAATACGCCTGTATTCTTTGTTCGCGATCCCATGAAATTTCAACATTTCATTCGCTCCCAAAAACGCCGCGCAGATACCAACCTGCGCGACCATGACATGCAGTGGGATTTCTGGTCACTGTCGCCGGAGTCGGCACATCAGGTCACTGTGCTGATGGGCGATCGCGGCATTCCAGAGAGCTGGCGCCACATGAACGGATACTCCAGCCATACCTATATGTGGGTAAATGCGAGTGGCGAGAAATTTTGGGTAAAATACCATTTCAAGACTGACCAGGGTATCAAGTTCCTGACTCAGGATAAAGCCGATTATCTGGCTGGCGCGGATGGCGACTATCATACCCGCGATCTGTACAACGCCATCGATAAAGGGAATTTTCCGAGCTGGACGCTGAAGATGCAGATCATGCCGTTCGAGGATGCTAAGACCTACCGGTTTAACCCATTCGATCTCACCAAGATATGGCCGCACAAGGACTACCCGCTGATCGAAGTTGGTAAGCTGACATTGAACCGTAATCCCACGGACCATCACACCGAGATCGAGCAGGCCGCGTTCGAACCCAACAACATGGTGCCCGGTACCGGCGTGAGCCCGGACAAGATGCTGCTGGCGCGGGTGTTTTCCTATGCTGACGCACACCGGCATCGTCTGGGCGTGAACTACAAACAGATCCCGGTCAATGCGCCGAAGTGCGAGGTAAACAGCTACAGCAAGGACGGGGCCATGCGCATCAAAAATGTGACTGGTCCCGTGTATGCGCCTAATTCCAAGGGTGGACCGGAGGCAAATCCTGAAAAATATCCCGAGACTGCAACATGGTCTGCCGACGGTGAGTTCGTACGTGCTGCCTACACACCGCGGAAAGATGACGACGACTTTGGCCAGGCGGGCACTCTCGTGCGCGAAGTAATGGATGACGCCGCACGTGATCGCTTTGTATCCAACGTGGTTGGCCACTTGTCTGATGGAGTTACTGAACCTGTCTTGAAGCGCTCTTTCGAGTATTGGCACAATGTCGATAAGGATATCGGTGATCGCATCGAGAAGGGAGTACGTGAAAAGATCAGCGAGCCTATGAAAAAGAGCGCTTAAGTTGACTAGCTGACATTTAACACTAAAGTACCTACCGTCCTGCCCCGACCCCTAGCCCTTTGCTAGGGTCGGGGCGCTTTATTTTCGACAATGCATCTCCATAGAGTACAGCAGCCAATCGGTTGCGGTTATTACGATTTCCAAAGTCAAAGTGATATTCTCATAGCAGCACAAAGATCACTCTGATAATGGTTCTCCTGCCTGCAATCCTGTTTGATCTCAAAATGCGGCCACCACTCGTTTATAGTACATTGTGGCATTTTAGTTATCTTTCGAATTCTGCGACTCTGATTATTAAGCAATGCGATGAATGCAAACCGACCCAAACTGATTGCACGAGTCAGGCAGCTTATTGAGACGCCCTCCGTAAGCTCTGTCTCACCGGCCTTTGATCAGAGCAACCAAGACGTCATCAATCTGCTGGCGAACTGGCTGGAAGATCTCGGCTTTGCCGTGGAGGTTCAGGCAGTTGATGAAAATCCCGCGAAAGCCAATCTGATCGCACGCCTGGGCGAAGGTATTGGCGGACTGGTGCTTGCTGGGCACACCGATACCGTGCCTTACGACAAAGGCCGCTGGCAACATGACCCATTCAAGCTAACAGAGTCCGACAATCGCTGGTATGGACTGGGCGTCTCGGACATGAAGGCGTTCCTGGCCATGGCAATCGATGCCGCCAGTCACTTTCAAGCAAAAGAACTGCGCCATCCTCTTACTTTGCTGGCCACTGCCGATGAGGAAAGCTCCATGTCAGGCGCCAAGGCCTTGTCAGGTCTAAAGACGCCGCTGGGTCGTTACTGCGTGATCGGCGAACCCACCAACCTCAGACCAGTGAGGCAGCACAAAGGTGTGTTGATGGAGGCCATCATACTTCGTGGACAATCCGGCCACTCCAGCGATCCCACACTGGGAAATAATGCGCTGGATGGCATGCATGCGGTCATGAGCGAACTCATGAAGTTTCGCAATGAGCTTGGTCAGCGTTACCAGAACACCGCGTTTGATGTTCGGACGCCGACACTTAACCTGGGCCACATCCATGGAGGTGACAACCCCAACCGGATTTGCGGGGAATGCGAATTGCATATCGATTTACGTCTGCTGCCGGGCATGTCGATCAGTGATTTGCGCCGTGAGCTTCGTCACCGTGTTTCTAATGTGGCCTGGGAGTCTGGACTTGAATGCAATTTCAAAATGCTGTTCGAAGGTATTCCCGCAATGGAAACCGACAAGCACTCGCACATCGTAAAGCTGGCGGAGTCACTGACTCAGCAGCAAAGTCAGGCTGTGGCGTTTGGCACAGAGGCCCCCTACCTGAATGAACTCGGCTGTGAAACGATTATTCTTGGTCCCGGTGATATCGCACAGGCGCATCAAGCAGATGAGTATCTGTCACTGGACAGAATCACGCCGATGCTGGATTTGCTGGGCAAGCTAATATGCGGGGTTTGCATTGAAGCCTGAAGTTTCTGATATCTGTCCGATTTAATTATGGCGTAGCGCATCAGCTCTGGTTTTATAATTTAAATACGCCTTTATAGATACCCCCGGCTAGAGCCGGGGTGTTCTGTCTGCGACCGCATAAACCACTCACAACGCGACTATATGCTGAAATTCACGGCCGCTTGATATGTCTATCGGCCACTCTGACTGTATTGCCAATTACACGAAAAGTCTTAAATACATGTTGCTGGTGATGCGCGCTGATAATCATGGCGAAGGCGGAATTGGCTTTTCTGAA
>JBGTHR010000310.1:0-5515 GCA_041746095.1 Gammaproteobacteria bacterium
AATGCCTTTTTCCGCAATCCCTGGGTCATGGCGCCGTCCTCTACTCAGGGCAGAGACGGGCTAGGGCCACTTTTTAATCTCAATTCCTGCCAGGGCTGCCATGTCAAGGATGGCAGAGGCAGGCCGCCAGCACCCGGTCAGGTCATTGCCTCCATATTAGTGCGATTGAGCCTCCCGGCCAGCGACCCGCCCACTTCAGCACAGAACGAATTACTTTTAACACAGGGAGTACTTCCTGAGCCCTACTATGGCAATCAGAATCGCCCGTTCGCAATTCCAGGTGTTAGGCCGAATCCGATGCCGGTGTTTGAATATCAGGAGAAGCCTGGGCGCTTTGAGGATGGGTCTGAATATTCACTGCGGCAACCACGGATTCGATTTGAATTAGCGAGTGATGCACGGCCTTTGCATCCTGATACCCTGACTTCCGTGCGAGTCGCACCTTCAGTCATCGGCATGGGTTTGCTGGAAGCCGTGCCGGAAAAAGACATCCTGAGCAATGCAGACCCGGAGGATAAAAATACTGATGGGATTTCAGGGCAGGTAAATCATGTTTGGGATCATGTCCGCAGGGATACTGTAGTGGGACGTTTCGGGTGGAAGGCCAATCAGCCTAATGTAAGGCAGCAAACGGCGGCTGCATTTCATGACGATATCGGAATTACTTCCAGTCTGTTTGCCGAACAGACATGTACTGCGCCGCAGGTAGATTGCATGAATGCGCCTAATGGCGGTGATCCCGACTTTGAGATCAGTGATGATATCCTGTCGCTGGTCGTTTCTTATGTAAAGAGGCTGGCAGTGCCTGCCAGACGGGATGCTGAAAATCCATTTGTATTGCGTGGTAAAAAGCTGTTTTATGAGGCACAGTGTGCAAGCTGCCACACTCCTGAGTTTGTGACTGGAGTGGATGCTGAGTTTCCAGAGTTGAGTCATCAAACCATTCGACCGTACACTGATTTACTGCTTCATGATATGGGTGAAGGACTGGCCGATGGCCGCCCGGATTTCATAGCCAGCGGGCGTGAATGGCGTACCCCGCCGTTATGGGGTATTGGTCTGGTGAGCATTGTCAATGAACACGAATTATTTTTGCACGATGGCAGGGCGCGCGGCTTGATGGAGGCTATCCTCTGGCATGCTGGGGAGGCAACACATTCGCGGGACATTGTTCTGGCGATGCAGCAGGAAGACCGGCAAGCGCTTCTGGCGTTTCTAAATTCACTTTAAATGCATATCATGTATATGCAAAAAGACGATCTGTTGGTATTCCCCTGTAAGCATACGCGGCGATGTCTGCTAGTAATGTTATTTTTAGCGTTATTCTGTATTGCGGGCTGTGGGAACAACGTCGAGGGAGCGGCTGGTGCTCAGGATACTGATGCGATGAAATCGCGTCTGGTCAATGAGATCGGCGAGCAGGTGATTATAAAATCCTATCAGGGTTTTAAGCAGCAGGCGGCTGACCTCAACCTACTAGCGCAGAAATTCTGCCAAGCGGTGGATCAATCCGGTCTTGAGGCGCTTCAAACACAGTGGCGAGCGAGCATGGCAGCGTGGATGCGTACTGAATCCTTTCGTCTGGGGCCAGTCGTGGACGAATTACTGGATTACAAGGTATTTTTTCTCCCGGTCAATCCCAATCAGATCGAGGATATTGTCGCTGGAACAGAACCTGAGTCTATTTCCGCAAGTTATCTGTTAAACGGCAGTGTAGCGCGCAAGGGCCTGCCGGCTATTGAGTATTTGATATTCCCTTCATCGGATGATAGTCAGACTGTGCTGGAAGTTTTTACGCATCAATCTGGAGTCGCCCGCCGTCGCTGTGACTATCTACAGGCCGTAACAGAGGATCTTGAGATTAATGCCAGCGCCCTCCTAAATGCATGGGTGGGTAGTGAAACGGGCTATCTCATGAGCTGGAAAAACGCAGGGCAGACTAGCGAGGTCTATACAACGCTACAGCAAGCCCTGGATACATTGGTTAATTCAATGGCAGCCAGCCTGGAAACGATAAAAGATAAAAAGCTGGGCGATCCTGCCGGTCTTGGCGAAAACAAATCGCCCAAAGCAAGCAAGGTTGAATCTTTGCGCAGTCTGAACTCCCTGGCAAACATTAAGAATAACCTGATGGGCTTGTATGCCTTGTATTTAAATACAGCTAATAGTCACGATTATTATGGTTTTGATGATTATCTTAATGACGCTGGAGCGGTTGAACTTGACCGGAAAATCAAACAACAGTTTGCGCTTGTAATGAAGGCGGTCGAGCGGATATCTGAGCCGCTCAGTCAAGCTGTATTAAGTGATACAGATCATATACGTACCGCCTCGGAGCAAATACGCGAGTTGTTGAGATTAATGAAACAGGAGATGGCCTCAGAGCTGGGAGTCATTATCGGCTTTAATAGTGCTGATGGTGACTGATGATATGTCCGATGAACTTTTTGACGGAAAACGAACAACGTGGCCGTGCTTTAGCAAGTCAAAATATTTCATAAGGTGACTCTGTTTTATGAATCTCTTTAGGGTCTCTATAAAATTCAAAAATCCTAAATGCGCCGCGTTCATGCATGAATAATTTACAAGTAATTAATATTATTCAAACAGATATGTGAAATAGTGAATAAATGATATTAAATACAGGTTGGTCTTGTAAGTCTCTAAAATAACTTGCGTTTTTAGAATAAGGCGGTTATAAATTGCCAAAGAGTTTTAATTATTAGCATCTAAAAACGTTGTAGCAAGTGGTAATCACCTGCAAGATTTATGTTTTAATGCTTAAGTCCGTTCGGTTATCCATGGAGGAAATTTCCGTTCGATTTTCTCGCTAAAATACTTAGAAGGAAGAGTCCAGTGGTCAAAATTACACCTGTTATTAGACTTGTTTTATTTGTGCTGACCGGGTTTCTATTGCTGATCATCGCATATCAACTATCCAGCACGCAGCATGCATTGTTAAGCGATCGGTTTGCATTCTATGGGCTCGCATGTGTTGTCACGGGCTCAATGGTGTTGCGATCTTTTGTCTTTAAGGACTTTAAAGTTAGCAACAGATAATTGCGGATTACTCATGCGCCGCAAACGTGTGGCGCATTTGCTAAGCGTTATTTGTAAAGCATCCAGTCAGATAATAGTGTATTCATCTTCGGAGAATGTCCGCTAAACGCTTTAATCACAAGTCGCCTCTGCCGATCGCATAGTAATTAAAACCTAACCGCGACATCTGGGCAGGATCGTAAAGATTGCGGCCATCAAAGATGGACGGTTGCTTTAACTGCTTTTTGATAAGCTCAAAATCAGGACTGCGGAACTCGTTCCATTCCGTGACAATGGCAAGAGCATCAGCACCAACCAGGGCCTCATCGCTGGAAGCGCACAACACCAGATCATCACGTTCACCATAAATTCTGCGGCACTCATTCATTGCCACAGGATCGTAAGCCCTCACGCTGGCCCCTGCCTGCCATAATGCCTCCATTAAAACCCTGCTGGGTGCGTCACGCATGTCATCAGTGTTGGGCTTGAAGGCCAAGCCCCATAGTGCGATAGTTTTACCATTGATATTGCCATCGAAATGTTTTTCGAATTTCTCAAATATACGCAGTTTCTGGCGATTGTTTACGGCTTCCACAGCCGTCAGTAGTTTTGCCTCGTATCCTGCCTTTGCCGCAGTGCGTTCAAGTGCTTTGACATCCTTTGGAAAACAGGAACCTCCATATCCACAGCCAGGATAGATGAAGTGATAACCGATACGCGGATCGGAGCCTATACCGCGACGTACATTTTCTATGTCGGCTCCCAGGCGCTCGGCAAGGTTGGCCAGTTCATTCATGAAGCTGATTTTGGTGGCAAGCATGGCGTTAGCCGCATACTTGGTCAGTTCCGCCGAACGGATATCCATTACCTGCAGTCTCTCCCTATTGCGATTGAATGGTGCATACAGGGCGCGCATCAGCTCAGTAGTGCGGGGATTATCTGTGCCTATAATGATGCGATCCGGTTTCATGAAATCATCAATGGCCGCGCCTTCTTTCAGAAACTCGGGGTTTGAGACAACGTCGAAGTCGATGTTGACGCCGCGACTAACCTGCGCCTTGTGAGTGACCTCTCTGACTCTGTCAGCTGTACCCACAGGGACAGTTGATTTGTTGACGAGTATTCGGTAGTTACTCATGTGCTCGGCAATTGTGTTGGCAACGCTAAGTACGTGACGTAAATCGGCCGAGCCGTCTTCATCTGGAGGCGTGCCAACGGCTATGAACTGAAATAGCCCATGCTCAACTCCCTTGGCGGCATCCAGGGTAAACTCCAACCGTCCGGCCTTGATGTTATCCAGGACCATTCCGTCCAGATCCGGGTCATGAATCGGGATATCACCTTGCTGCAGCCGCTGGATCTTGTCTGCATCTACATCCACACATACTACGTGATTTCCGACCTGGGCCAGACATGCGCCTGTAACTAAGCCGACATAGCCTGAGCCATAAATTGTAACGTTCAAATTTGTTCTCCCGAAAAATAAATATGCTGACTGATCAAAAGTATTCTCTGAAAGTGAGGTGCGAAAAAAACATAACAATATTAAGTCAGTGTACAGTTATCTAAAGGCTATTTATGGGACTAGAGCACATAATATAAAATTCCAGATCGATTTTCAGTGTGTTGCGTGGATAACTCAAGCGTAATTCGCTCGGCACGGCCATGAGATTTAACATGCAAGCGCTATATGGTATGTTAAACCATTAAATATAGTCTGAATTATGGTTCATTCAGTTAGAATAATGTTGACATGAAATATAGCCTGAAGGAGAATAAGCGGCTTTGTTTTCGGAGGGGTTCCCGAGCGGCCAAAGGGGGCAGACTGTAAATCTGCTGGCTCAGCCTTCGGAGGTTCGAATCCTCCCCCCTCCACCAGTGATCAGGGCCGTACTTGTGTGATAAGCGGGTGTAGTTCAATGGTAGAACCTCAGCCTTCCACGCTGATAGTGTCGGTTCGATCCCGATCACCCGCTCCAAATGCATTGGTATTTCCAGGCTTGGAGATTCATTTTCGGAATTTAATTGAGCCGTGAAATATTGAGCTGACGTAGTTTCATGATTTGAAACTTCAGCCAGACGTATATACATGAAGCGAAGTGTCTTGATCCGATGATAAAAAGCTCCGTGTAGACCGTAAACTGGCCGACACATGATTTTTGGCAAAGTGACGATATTAGTTTAAATGCCCATATAGCTCAGTCGGTAGAGCACTTCCTTGGTAAGGAAGAGGTCACCGGTTCGAATCCGGTTATGGGCTCCAGTTATCTGGTTGAGCGCTGAATGCACTATGCTCAATAGTATGATGTGTGAGACTTTTACTGTTCAAGTTACGAGGTAATATTAAAGTATGTCCAAGCAAAAATACGAACGCATCAAGCCGCACATCAATGTAGGAACGATAGGTCATGTTGATCATGGCAAGACGACGCTGACCGCGGCGTTAACGAAAGTGATGGCCGAGCAATCGGGCAAA
>JBGTHR010000311.1:0-6196 GCA_041746095.1 Gammaproteobacteria bacterium
GAGTCCGACGGAAATACGAACCATGCTGTCGACGATTCCGCGCCGCGCCCGCTCTTCAGGCGTCAAGTCATAGTGAGTGGTTGTGATGGGCTGAGTGACGAGGCTCTCAACGCCACCCAGGCTGGGTGCAATCGTGAAGAGTTTTAGACGGTCGACAACAGCGGCGGCCGTTTTGGCGTTACCGTCGATCACGAAGCTGATCATTCCGCCCGTGCCGCTCATCTGATTCTGCGCCAGATCATGGCCAGCGAAGTCTGGAAGTCCCGGGTAGTTGACCCTTTCGATTCGGGAATGGATTGTCAGGCGCTCGGCGAGTGTCTGGGCGGCCGAGTTATGCGCCAGTACCCGCACGACCAGTGTCCGCAGGCTTCTCGCTAACAGATAAGCTACTTCGGGCGCCATTATCTGTCCCAGGTTTTTGCGCCATATCCAGATCGGTTTTAGCAGTTCCGCGGGTCCGATAACCACACCTCCCGTAAGATCGCTGTGTCCTCCCAGGTATTTTGTTGTACTGTGAACCACGATGTCCGCACCAAGTGCGAGGGGGTTCTGGTTGACGGGTGTTGCAAAGGTGTTGTCAACCACAGTCAACACGCCATGCTCTTTTGCGACGGATGCAATGGCTGCGATATCCAGTATTTCCATGTTCGGGTTGGTCGGTGTCTCGAAGAAAACGATGCGAGTATTGTCCCCGATAACCCCGTCGAGCTGATCAAGCTCACTGCCCAGCAGAAAGCTCGTTGTGATGCCGAGGCCCGGAAGATTGGAGCGCAGCAGTTCATAAGTGCCACCGTATACATCGCCGATACACACGATGTGGTCCCCCGACTTGCAGTGCGCCAGGAACGTAGCAGACTCGGCAGCCATGCCTGAACTGAATACCCATGCGGCCTCTCCGCCCTCGATGGCCGCGAGTTTCTCTTCAACGGAATTAATAGTAGGGTTGAGACCATAGCGCGTGTAGAGGTTGCCTTTAACACGGCCCTCGACAACGTCAAGGACAGCCTGTGTGTCGCGAAAGCCGAATGTTGAGTGATTGTAGAGTGGCGTGAAGATTCCGCCGCGTTCATCGAGTGTATCCCCGGCATGGATACAGCGGGTGGCAAGATGCATATTGTTCATGATGGCCATCTGTTTATCCCCTGGTCGTGGAGTGGACGGGTGAGTCTAATGAATGAATTGTATCATTAGAAAAATACGTGATATAACTCAAAACCACTATACTAAAGGTGATGCGGCAGATGTTAGAGACTGTCGATGCAAGGTTCGTGCGGATCAATTGAATTGATATGATTTGAAAGACCTAAAGAGTCTTTAAAAACTGCAATCAGACATGTAAAAATGCGCCAATTCAAAGGCTGGCAACGCAACAGGATTTTACTTGCGATACTAATCGGTATTGCGGTGGTCGTCATGAATATTCCCGGGCTGACTGCAGGCCAGATTCTGTCTCTGATTGCCCTGATTGCGTTGGGTTTTTACCTGTACGTACGTTACTTGAATAAATATTAGTTTATGCCTTGCCGGATTTCTTCGAGCTTTGATCCGGTCTTAGCCGGGGTGTAAGAAATCGGTCCGCCGTTTCGATTGCAACCTCTTGGCCCTGGCCATCGACCAGTGGCTGTTCGTAATCATTCCAGCCTTTGAGGCCGGTCTTCAGGGAACAGACATGCCCGTACCCAAGTTGCTTCAGAGTGCGCGCAGCGAGCACGCTGCGATTACCCGAGCGGCATATGACTATCACATCGCGATCCCTTGCCTTCACCAGTTCCGGTTCGGTTTCCTCATAGTCATACTCACTGGCCGATTCCAGCACGCCGCGCGGAACATTCAGCGAGTCCTGAATATGCATGGCCTGAAATTCATGCGGTTCCCGCACATCGAGTAACAGCAGACCATCGTTCGCGGACAGACGCTGCTCAAGATCCCAGGGCAACAGCTCCTCGACTTCGCTGAGGCAATCCTGCACCAGATCGGCAAACCGCTTCAATCGTCTTCCCGGCTGAGTAACTCTTTATTGGCGCGTATGCCATGCTCAACGGCCATGACTGCCGCCTCGACCCGTGAATGTATGCCGAGCTTGCGCAGTATGGCCTTGACGTGAAGTTTTACGGTGCCGTCAGAGATGCCCAGATTGCGCGCGATGACCTTGTTACTCTGGCCTTCCGCCAGCAGGCCGAGAATCTCGGACTCTCTGGGTGTCAGGTCGCCGATTGGGCTGGGTTTGGCCTCAATGGGCTCATCCCCCTGAACGATTCGGGCCAGTACCTGTGTCAGGTTAGGGGCTACAACGGTCTTACCGGCAACGATTTCACGCAGGGCGACTACGAGATCATCCGGTTCCATGTCTTTCAGCAGATAGCCGCGCGCGCCAGCCCGCAGGGTTTCCACCAGATCACGCTCATCGCTGCTGGTGGTGAGCATGACCACAGGTGGCTCGAAACGGCTGGCCTTTAACTGTTTGAGAATCGTCAGGCCGTCAATCTTGGGCATGCGCATGTCAAGCAACACTACATCGGGTTGCAGTTCATGCGCCAGCCGCATGCCTTCAAGCCCTTCTCCCAGTGAACCGATCACTTCAATGCCATGGCGCGCCAGCAGACCCTGCAGCCCCTCGCGGAACAATGTGTGATCGTCAATGACCAGTACGCGCAGATTCATGTCAGAATAATGTTTCGTCAGTCATGCAGGATTGGGAGGGGCGTAGTGGAAATTTAACACGATACGCACACCTTCGCCCGGTTCGCTTTCTACTCTCAGCTTGCCATCGATACGATTAGCACGGTCACGCATGATGCTGAGGCCCAGATGTTCACCAGGTGCGCTCGATTCCCGTGCCTCCGCCATACCTATCCCGTCATCTTCGATAAGCACCAGATAATTGCCCTGCTGATCACCACGCAGCAGCACTCTGACCGCATTGGCCTCTGAGTGTTTGCGGGCATTGGTCAGGGCCTCCTGCACAATTCTCAGCACCTGCAATTCAAACTCGGCGGGCAGCAATGGCTGCTGGGGCCAGTCGGTCTGCAGGAACACATGAATCTCACTTTCGCCACGGAATCGGCCCAAAAACTGCTCAATTGAAGCGATGAGTCCACCTTTGCTTACCGGGGCGCGAAAATGGGCGATTAATTCACGCAATTCCGTATGCGCCTCATCCACGGTATTCTCGATCTTTTCCAATTCTTCCCAGATCAGTTTCTCATTATTCTGGTGCAGGGTTTCATCCAGGACTCTGACCTGGAACCTGAGGCTGGCAAACGTTTGCGCCAGCGAGTCGTGCAGTTCGTTAGCGATTCGCGTGCGTTCTTCCATGATCGCCAGGCGGTTGGTCTCTTCATCCAGACGCGATTTGTCGATTGCCATGCCGAGGTGGCGGCTAATACTGGTGAGCAGGTCATGCAGATCTTCACGTACGGTAATGAGCGGCTGATCTATATAGAGATTGTACACGCCCAGGGTATGTCCACGGTACCTCAGGGGCACAATCAGCATGGACTCATGAACACTCCGCGGTTTGGAATGATGGCTGTGTTTGCTGATTAACAGGTCATCGGAGTTGTTGTTCGCTTGTGGATGCTTGATCACTCGGCCTTGCAGACAACTCTGAGCCGGCAACAAACGCTCTTTTTCGATCACCTCCTGACTGAGACCGGTAGAGGCCACCAGACGCATTTGCCCGTCTGGTGTCATCAGGCGCACAGCGGCGGCCGAGGCGTCCACGACCTCCGTCATGGTATGCAGAAATCGAGTGAGCAGATCATCCAGGTCGCGGGAGGCGTTGATGCTGGCGGCAATGTCATAAAGAATGCTCAGAGAGCGGGTCTTTTGCGCCATGTGTTCGGTATGCAGCTGCAACTGCTGTTCGGTATCCCTTGACAACG
Source organism: Gammaproteobacteria bacterium (assembly GCA_041746095.1). Lineage (GTDB taxonomy): Bacteria > Pseudomonadota > Gammaproteobacteria > JBGTHR01 > JBGTHR01 > JBGTHR01. The sequence continues at coordinate 3,885 of JBGTHR010000311.1, forward strand.
ACTCCAGCATTTCTCCCAGTGAGTTGAGATCCTGGGCAAGATCGATAAATTCTCCGTTATACGGCACCGGAATACGCGCGGCCATGTTTCCGCCACGCATGTGCAGTACCCAGTCACGCAGGTAGTTTTGCGGCTCAATAAAATCCCGCCAGGCAATAAACAACGCCATGACTGTGAGGATCAGCGCGGTCACAATCAGTAGCAACTGAAACAGCGTGAGCGCGGATTCACTAGGTGTGTTGAACACCTGCAGGCTGCCAGAAACGATGAGAACGAGCGCAATCAGCGTAAGCAATATGGCCAGCTTGCAACGCACCATACAGGCGGCCAGGCGTTGCCAGTTAGATCTTTTCGGCTTGGATTTACTAGGCATGGTCGGAGTGTACAGACAACATCACTGTCGAGTGAGCGCAATAATGCGCGGAATTCACTGCAAACTCATACATATTGGAGCTAAATTCTTGATTGTACAATGAGATATACAGATCACATAGACGATCCGTTTGCGTTTTTAAAATGTAAGGTAGTTGAAAATTACACTCATCGCAGCCATTATCAACTGATGACATTAACTTTACCTCTCTGCAAAGCGGTGCAGCGGAATTGTGATATCTCCGATGCGCATCACGCCTCTGACTACAGCCTGTGCATTTACCTGCTCAAGATGCGCGAGTTTTATCGCTGGGAGAGTGGCGGCAGCTATTCGGACAGCCTGTCGAAGGATGAAATCGGCAACTGGCTGACTGAACGTGAACAACACTGGGACGACCTGCAGGATGCTGAATTTGCTCCGCTTGAAATACAAGGCCAGACGCTCGACCCGTTCGATACGGAGAACATCAACCGCCTGCTGATCCCAAAGGGCTATGTTTATAGCGGGGGACTGGGGGTGCGCGCCACACCGCATTTTTTTCTCGCCAGACTGCTGCACCGCGAAGTCTATGATGGCTTTGAGGTGCTGATATCTGCCGAGGAGTGCGCGCGTGATCTCACCTCGCCACCGGCCATGGCGCTGGGAAACACAATTTTTATACGCCGCGACTCGCTGCGCCGCATGATCTGGGAAAAGGTTCAGGAATGGCGCTGGAACCAGAATCAGAATGCCATGGCGAGGGCCATGTCGTTCTATGACTTTGAAACCGATACCGATAGCGCTCTCGAACAAATGACCGATAACGAACTCGATGCAGTTACCCTGCACGAAATCGGTGAGGTCATGTCCACCAGATATCTGGGCAAGGAATGGCATGACATGATCATGGCCATGCCGAGATCCCGTGGCGAGTTAATGGCGCGGGCTGTGCGCGACCATCTCGCCGATTCTCTGTCCACCCTGCCGGCGCTGCTTGAAGATAACAACACCGCCTCACTGCATTTTTACATGGCCAATCTGGCCGCGATGCGCAAGGAATTGTTTCCGGCATTTACCGGTGTCTATCAGCAGTGGCTGGATTCACAGGATATGCGGCCGATAAAGAAACTCGTCGCTCGCAGCGTCCAGCACTGGCTGCATGTGGGGACAGAAATGCTGTCGCTATATCGCAAACATGGTGATGACTGCGGAGCGCATATGGAATCCCTGCTTGCCACCAGCCAGCTTTGAGCTATAGCGCTGATGCCAACGGCAGATAAAGCGCGAGCGCCGCTGCGTACGCTCTATGAGGTTAAACCCGGCAGCTTTATCTTCGAGCAACCCAAGGCCTTGTCTGACGATTACTGCGCGCAACTCATACAACGTTTCGAGGCCGCACAGGATGAGCACTATGCAGGCCGAATAGGGCAAGAGGCGAATCAGGATAGCGGCGTCAAACGCTCCACCGATCTGGTGCTCAGCGGCAAGGATCAGTGGCGGGATGTCGATCATGCCCTGTTTGGCTCACTCGCCAGCGCACTCAGGGAGTTTCGTGAGACGTATCGTTTCTTCAAAGGCTCGTTCAAGGATATGGGCTACGGCATTCAGCGCACCTCGCCTGGTGAGTATTACCACTGGCACATTGATGGCGGCAGTCATGAGTTCAGCCATCGTCAACTGGTCGCAATCTGGTACTTGAACGATGTTGAGGGACCAGGCGGCGAGACCGAATTTCTGTATCAGGATGTCAAGATCAAACCACAGACCGGCAAATTAATATTGTTTCCGCCATTCTGGACACATGAACACAGAGGCGTAACCCTGGAAACTGGCGTGAAGTATCTTGCAACGACCTGGATAGTATTTGCCTGAAAAGACAAAGCAAAGTGGCTCGCCTCAGATTTTCATAATGTTGACAATGCCAGGTCAGCCGCAAGGCTTCATTCTCTCTGAATTGTAC
>JBGTHR010000312.1:0-3230 GCA_041746095.1 Gammaproteobacteria bacterium
CGATAGCTAAATCACTTGAATTTCTTTCGAGAACACAGTGAAGGGCACACCACTAAATGCTTTTCTTTTATATCGACTGCGACATAAACTACTTAAGGGCAACAAAATTCATAGAATAATCCAGTAACTAAATCATGCTCAGGGGAGATTCCATGCAGAACCTAGAAAACCTTCTTAATCAGGCCAGCAGTATTGTCTGGGGTCCCCTAACGCTCGCGCTATTACTTGGCGTGGGCATCTATCTCACGCTGGGGTTGCGTCTGATGCCCTTACGCAAGTTGATACAAGCATTCAGGCTGTTACTGAAGGGACCCGGCAGTACCGATGCGGGTGATATCACACCCTTTCAGGCGTTGATGACAGCGCTCTCCGCAACGATCGGCACAGGCAACATTGCCGGTGTCGCCACGGCGATCTTTCTCGGCGGGCCGGGTGCAGTATTCTGGATGTGGATGACCGCTCTGGTCGGTATGGCAACCAAATATGCCGAGGCCGTGCTGGCAGTGAAATACCGCGAAGTCGATGCACTGGGAAAACATGTAGGCGGTCCCATGTACTATATCCGCAATGGCCTGGGAAGCAACTGGCGCTGGCTGGCATTCCTGTTCGCGTTGTTCGGCATGGTGGCGGCCTTCGGCATAGGCAACATGGTGCAGGCAAATTCGGTAGCCGATGTTATGCAGAGCTCTTTTGACATACCTGCCTGGCTTACAGGCGTAGTTATCGCAATGCTCGCTGCCGCCGTGATCCTGGGTGGTATTCAGCGCATCGCCGTCGTATCGGCAAAATTGGTGCCGTTCATGGCGATCGCCTATATCATTGGTTCAATGGCGGTAATTATCACGCACATCAGCGAATTACCTGCCGCCTTGTCAACTATTGTTACCAACGCATTTACCGGCACCGCTGCCAGTGGCGGGTTTGCCGGAGCAGCAGTGTGGGCCGCGATCCGCTTTGGCGTGGCGCGTGGCGTTTTTTCCAATGAATCAGGAATGGGCAGCGCGCCCATCGCACATGCGGCAGCCAAATCCAACAGCCCGGTGGAGCAGGGAATGATCGGCATGCTGGGCACATTTATCGATACGATTGTGGTTTGCAGTATGACCGCCCTGGTGATAATTATGACCGGCGCGTGGGACAGCGGTGAAACTGGCGCCTCATTATCAACTCTGGCATTTGAGACGGGTATACCCGGTGGCAGATACATAGTGACATTCGGGCTGGTCATTTTTGCCTTTACAACAGTCATCGGCTGGAGCTATTACGGCGAACGCTGCGCAGAATACATTTTCGGCATCGGAGTAATCCTGCCTTATCGCGTGGCATGGATTATCTTTATCGTTATAGGCGCCGTTGGTCAGCTGAGCATCGTCTGGATTATTGCCGATATACTGAACGGACTTATGGCGATTCCTAATCTTATAGCCCTGGCGTTGCTCAGTCCGGTCATCTTTCAATTAACTCGCGACTATTTTAATAACGTCAAATAATCCTGTGTTGTCCATCGATAGCCTGTTAGCAGCAGACCTGCAGCGCACGGTCAACACAGCTCTGGATGAAGATGTCGGCAGTGGGGATTTAACTGCGCGACTTGTTCCTGTCGATGCGACTGCCGAAGCGGTAATCATCAGCCGCCAGCAGGCAATATTATGCGGCTGCGCCTGGCTTAATAAAGTCTATATGCGGCTGGACACCAGCATAAAAATTATCTGGCTCAAGCACGATGGGGACTTACTCACTCCAAACCAGCCGCTCTGCCGAATCTCAGGTCCTGCGCGCGCATTACTGACCGGTGAACGCACCGCACTGAATTTTTTGCAGACGCTCTCTGCTACTGCAACACTGACGCACAGCTTCGTTGAGCGCATAAAAGGAACAGGGGCGAGCATTCTGGACACTCGAAAAACCGTACCTGGTCTGCGCCGTGCGCAGAAATTTGCCGTCCGTTGCGGCGGTGGATCGAATCATCGAATGGGTCTGTACGATGCCATACTCATTAAAGAAAACCACATACTCGCAGCGGGTTCCATTAAAGATGCTGTGCACCAGGCCAAAGCCATGTACCCAGGGGTTCAAATAGAAGTGGAGACGGAAACACTGGAAGAAGTCCAACAGGCCCTGGATTCAGGATCCGACATTATCATGTTAGACAATTTTGATCTGCCCATGATGCGTAACGCAGTTAATCTGGCGGCGGGCAAGGTCAAGCTTGAAGTCTCCGGAAATGTCTCGCTGGAGGCTGTCAGGGATATTGCCGAGACCGGCGTGGATTTTATTTCCATCGGCGCGCTGACCAAAAACATTGACGCAATAGACCTGTCGATGAGATTCAATCAACCGGTTAATCTCTGATAACAGGCAATCTAATCGTTAATACGCATACAGAAGTGCGCGTTAACTTTTTATCTCGTTTTTAACCTCGTTCCATAAAGCATCCAGCTCCTTTAATGAGCAGTCCTCTGGCTTTAAACCCTTACCCTGAAGCTTTTTTTCAATGCCCTGAAAGCGCGACATGAATTTTTGGTTGGCTTGCCGCAATGCACTCTCAGGATTGATTGCACAATGCCGCGCGATATTGACTACTGAAAACAGCAGATCGCCTATCTCCTCCTTGACTCGATCTTCACCCTCGGCATTCTCCAAAGTTTCGCGCACCTCTGTCAATTCTTCGGCAATCTTGGCATAGACGCCCTCTACATTCGGCCAGTCAAAGCCCACATGCGCGGCGCGCTTTTGCAGTTTGTACGCGCGCAATAATTCCGGTAATACATTCGGTATCCCTGTTAGCGCACTCTGTGGTTCTCCAGGCTTGATGGCGACGGCGCGTTCGCGAGTTTTCTGTTCTTCCCAGGCAATTGATCTGACCAAATCCGAGTCCATATCCCTTCCGCTGAATACATGAGGATGACGTCGCACCAGTTTGTCGCTGATGGCCTCGGCAATACCGTCGAAATCGAACAGGCCTTGCTCGCTGCCCATTTGCGCATAAAAGACTACCTGGAACAGCAGATCACCCAGCTCGTCTTTCAGTGCATTGAAGTCGCCTTGTTCGACAGCATCCATGACCTCGTAGGCTTCTTCCAGCGTGTGTGGCGGAATCGTCTCAAAACATTGCGCCCTGTCCCAAGGGCAGCCATGCTCCGGATTTCGAAGCACCTCCATAATTTGGAGCAGTCTTAACAGGTTATGCATAGTCAAACACAAATTAAAATTACCAGCGAATTTTGACA
>JBGTHR010000313.1:0-9033 GCA_041746095.1 Gammaproteobacteria bacterium
TATCCCACCATCAACTTGATAAGGATTCTATCTCTTTGTTCACTCTCTCGTGCGGGTGAAGTGCCAGTTACATGAATTGAGGCTTCTGGATTTGAACTCGCAATCAAGCGCCGCCAATATGGTGCAGTACACTCATTTTCACCTGCATTTGCTAACGTCACTTTTCACAGAATGACTAGATCAAGACCTGGAATACCATCGAAGTCTTTTGCATTCCGTGTAAGCAGAAAATATCCATGCTGAATGGCTTGCGAAGCAAGCCATAGATCCTGCACTCGATATCGAGAACCAACTCCGGAAGCTTTTAACTGTGCTACTAAATCACCAAAAATCTCGCCTGTTATCCCATCGATTATCAACATCGGTTTACGCTGTAGTCGCCGTAAGGCAGCAAGACGCTTTTGACGCACACTCGGATCGGATACCACCTCAACACCAAATTTTAATTCAGCAATGGAGACTGGCGAGAGGAATACAGGCTCGTCAGTGGTAACCGTAGCGACATCCGCAGGCGCAAGCTTGCCCTGTTCTACATCAATCCATATGCAGGTATCAATCAGGAATCCCACGGATCAGACATCGAATCAGCAATAGTATCCTGGGACATGCCTGTGCGGCTGTCTTTCTCCCAATCTTCCGCAACCACAGCCGGTAAAGTTCGATACAGATCCGCCATGGCCTCAAATGCGGTTTGCCTGCCCGGTCCAGGTAGGAGACGCGCGATTTGCTGATGATTTCGCTGGATCACCAACTCCTCACCATCGACAGCCAAACGATCAAGAATTTGGCGCAAATTTCTGGCTAGTTCAGTTGTAGTAATGATCTTCATAGTCGTTTATGTAAAGTATGATGCGATATGCTTTTACATAAATGATGTGTAAGATGCCACTCCATTTTGTTTGAATCATAGGCTGTGAATAACCCTTAGCGTTCCTGACAGAGTCGTCAAAACAATCTTTGAGAATACTTATTCAGCCTAAACAGAGCTGGTTGAAAAGACTTGTAATTGCGTCTCGTCTAGTAACTTCCTGTCGACTTTAAGATAGGCGATACCCTCTTCTGGCACCACTACGGCCTCCGCCACTCCGCGAACACTGTTAAGAAGCGTGCTCAGTGATTGCGCGCCCACCGCGTTGATCTTCCCGACATTCAACAGATAATTGCTCAGGTTTGCCGGGACGCTCATCGAGCCAGCCACTATTGCCCATAGTATCATTACGACTGCACCGGCATAAAACACGGCCTGTGGACCCTGCCATTGAACCAATGCCCCTCCCAGCGCCCCGCCAACAAATGCGCCCATAAACTGGCTGGTGGAATAAACGCCCAGTGAGGTGCCACGTGCATCAGGCGCAGCCAGCTTTGACACCAGAGAAGGCAACGCAGCCTCCAGATAGTTGAATGCGATGAAAAACAATAATACCGTGAAAAGCAGACTGAAAATAGACGGCGCAAACAGCCCAAGCGACAACTCACTTATGGCAAGCAATACAATCGCGCCAATGAATACGGTCTTCACACGGCCAAGGCGTTCCGCATAAGTCATGAACGGCAACATCAGCAGAAAGGAAAGCACCAGTACCGGCAGGTAGAACTCCCACTGGTCCTGTGATGCAATTCCGGCGGAATCCCGCAACATAGCGGGCAGAATAATGAAATTTGCAGGCAAAATCATATGCAGTGCAAAGACACCGAAATCCAGCCTGAGCAACTGTGAATTACGCACGACATCTGCTATCGAAGAAGGTATTACTTGCGCATCCCGCCGAATCTGCTGGTTCCGCGGCCGGGGAACCGCGAACACAATTATACCAATCGATACAAATGCCATGAGTGCTGTTAAGCCGAAGATACCAGGAACACCGATCAATCGGGCAAGAATAGGTCCGCTCACCAGCGCCAACAGAAATGATGCGCCGATACTGACTCCGATCAGTGCCATAACTTTAGTGCGCTGTTCCTCGCGGCTCAAGTCCGCCGCCAACGCCATCAATGTCGCGGCAATGGCGCCTGAGCCCTGTAACGCACGACCCGCGATGATGCCGTAAATGGAGTCCGAGGCAGCAGCCAGAATACTGCCTGCCGCAAACACTAATAGCCCGCCGATGATGACCGGTTTGCGCCCGATGCGGTCGGAAAGCATACCCAACGGAATCTGGAACATGGCCTGTGTCAGCCCATAAATGCCTAATGCCAATCCGATTAACAGCGGACCTGTGGAGTCAAATTTCTCGGCGTACAATGCAAACACCGGCAGTATCATGAACAGTCCCAGCATACGCACCACATACACACTGGCGAGCGAGAGCGTGGCCCGCAACTCCAGCGAAGTCATTTTATTGTTGAACTCTGTGTACATTCAGTATTGCCTTTGCTTGCTGGCGAGTTGACGGCGTATATTAACAAGTTTGACTGTTGGCAGGGAATTGAATGCAGAGCATACGTATCCAGGGTGCGCGAACGCACAACCTGCAGAATATCAATCTTGACCTCCCGCGTGACCGGTTGATCGTGATTACCGGGCTTTCAGGTTCGGGCAAATCCTCGCTGGCCTTCGATACGCTATTCGCCGAAGGTCAGCGGCGCTACGTGGAATCACTCTCGGCCTATGCGCGGCAATTCCTGGCGCGCATGGAAAAACCCGATGTTGATCATATCGAAGGCCTCTCGCCTGCGATCTCCATCGAGCAGAAAAGCACTTCGCACAACCCCCGCTCCACAGTAGGTACGATCACCGAGATTTACGACTATCTGAGACTGCTGTTCGCACGAGCCGGAACTCCACGCTGCCCCATACATGGTCAAAGTCTGGACGCACAAACCATCAGTCAGATGGTCGACCAGGTATTAGCCATGCCGGAGGGCAGCAAACTGATGCTGCTGGCGCCGATCATAAAAAACCGCAAGGGTGAGCACCTGCAGGTGATTGAAAGCTTGCGTAGTCAGGGCTTTATCCGTGCGCGTATCGATGACGCCGTGGTGGAGCTGGATAACGCTCCTGTTATGGATTTACGCCGTAAGCACACCATAGAAGTCGTGGTTGACCGGTTTAAGGTCAGAGGCGACCTGCAACTGCGGCTGACAGAATCGTTTGAGACGGCATTACGGCTCGCCAACGATATCGCCATCATCGACTTCATGGATGAGCCCGGCAAGGCAGAGCTGGTCTTTTCGGCCAAATTTGCCTGTCCACAATGCGGTTACAGCCTCAACGAACTCGAACCTCGGCTGTTCTCGTTCAATAATCCGGTCGGCGCCTGTGCAGCCTGTGACGGACTTGGTGTAGAACAGTATTTCGATCCCGGCCGAGTCGTAGCCAATACCGCTCTCAGCCTGGCGGGTGGCGCGATTCGCGGCTGGGACCGGCGCAACGCCTATTATTATCAGCTCATACAGTCGCTTGCGGAACATTATGAATTTGATGTCGAGGCTTCCTTTGAGACTCTTGATGAGGCAATTCGCGACACCATATTGTACGGCAGCCATAAGGAGGTCATCAAATTCAAGTATCTCAATGAGCGCGGCAAGGTCACCGAGCGGAAACACGTATTTGAGGGGATCATTCCCAATATGCAGCGGCGTTACAGGGATACCGAATCCAGCATGGTCAGGGAAGAGCTGTTCAAATACATGTCCACTCAACCCTGCAAAACCTGTGAGGGCGAACGACTCACGCTTGCGGCGAGGCACGTCACGGTTAATAAATATAGTCTGCCGCAAATCAGTGCGCTGCCCATAGGCAAGGCCCTGGAATTTTTCGAGACCCTCTCGCTGCCCGGCCAGCGCGCCGAGATCGCGAGTAAGATCGTGCACGAGATCAAACAACGGCTCAGCTTTCTGGTCAATGTCGGTCTGGATTATCTAACGCTGTCACGCACTGCCGAGACGCTTTCCGGTGGTGAGGCGCAGCGGATTCGACTGGCCAGCCAGATCGGCGCAGGTCTGGTTGGCGTCATGTATATTCTGGATGAGCCCTCGATTGGCCTGCATCAGCGCGATAACCAGCGACTTCTGACTACACTCACATACCTGCGCGACCTGGGTAATACCGTGATCGTGGTGGAGCACGATGAGGAGGCCATACTGCATGCCGATCATGTCGTGGATATGGGTCCAGGCGCAGGCGTTCATGGCGGCAAAGTCGTTGCCCAGGGAACTCCCCGCGAGATCATGGCCAATGCAGCCTCACTTACCGGCCAATATCTGTCCGGAACACGGAATATCACTCTTCCCAAAAGCAGGACTGGCTACGATAAAAAACGTCTACTGCGCCTGCACAACGCTAACGGCAATAATCTGCAGGGTGTCAATCTGACTATCCCTGTGGGCCTGCTGACCTGTGTAACCGGAGTGTCCGGGTCCGGCAAGTCGACGCTGATCAACGATACGCTTTACCGAATACTGGCCAGAGAGCTGAACGGCGCCAACCTTATGCCGGCGCCCTACCATGAATTCGAGGGACTGGAGCATCTGGATAAGATCATCGACATAGACCAGAGCCCGATTGGCAGGACACCACGTTCAAATCCAGCAACTTACAGCGGCCTCTTCACACCAATTCGAGAATTATTTTCTGGAACGCACGAGTCCCGTTCGCGCGGATACACACCTGGGCGCTTCAGTTTTAATGTCAAGGGCGGACGTTGCGAGGCGTGTCAGGGGGATGGCGTCATTAAAGTCGAGATGCATTTTCTGCCGGACGTTTACGTCGCCTGCGAGATATGTGAAGGCAAACGCTACAACCGCGAGACGCTGGGCATTCACTACAAGGGCAGAAATATCCACGAAGTTCTGCGCATGACTGTAGAGGATGCGCTGGCCTTTTTTCATGCCGTGCCGGTGGTCCGGCGCAAACTGGAGACACTGATGGATGTGGGACTTGCCTATCTCACACTTGGGCAGAGCGCCACTACACTCTCGGGTGGCGAGGCGCAGCGCATCAAGCTGTCGCGCGAACTCTCCAAACGCGATACTGGCAAGACTGTGTATATTCTCGACGAACCCACCACCGGACTGCACTTCCATGACGTCGAACAGTTGTTGAGAGTGCTGCACCGCCTGCGTGATTCCGGAAACACCGTGATCGTCATTGAGCATAATCTGGATGTGATCAAAACCGCTGACTGGATCATTGATCTCGGCCCCGAGGGTGGCAGCCGTGGTGGCCAGATTATTGCGCAGGGAACACCGGAAGAGGTCGCCCGCAGTGAGGTCTCATATACAGGCGAATATCTGCACCCTATTCTGTTTAAAGAGCGAAAGACTAAAAGACGCAAGGTTTAACCAGCAATCAAAATACCGGCAAGCCTGCAATCCGCATCTTATGCCAATTTGACGATCTCAAGGCTGTCGCCAACCGAGAGTCTCAGTATCTGTGCCGCGCTTTGTTGGCGACAGGCGACTTCCACCAGCCCGTTCGCATTTTCATACCAGAACGACTCACTCGGCTGTGCCTCGCTGAAAGTACGTCTGTACTTCAGGGTCATATCATGAACGCTAAGCACCGCATCTTTATCCAGGGACTGGGCGCGAATTCCGCTGATGCCATTACCATAATGGTCGATATAGATAATCTCATACAGATCATCACAGACGAATTGCCATCGATTAGCGGGGGCTTGAATCGGTTTCCCTGGCGCCGGTTTCGACATGGCCAACTGGGCCGCTGCCGGGGCAAACAAATCCCGGCCATGGAAACTCGCCGAGAGACGCGCAGGCATCTCCGTAATCTCCCAGCGTTTGATGCTACTGGCGCGCTTACAGATCACATCGAAGAGACCATTGTCGGGACCGACAAACCAGTGTTCATCCGCCTTAATCACTATAGCTCTGCGTTTCGATCCCACACCCGGATCGACGACACACAAAAACACCGTATTTGATTCAAATTCTGCCGCATAAGCGGGCAGAAGGTAGCTGGAAGCATGATTATTGAATATCGGCAAATCAGCGAACAGGCTGATGACCGGCACTCCTGGGGCCTGCTGATGCAAGACATTGAGCACCTGCCCGGTATAGGGTCCAGCCAGTCCATAATCGGTAAGCAACACTATCATGTCGTTATTATTGCCCCACGCTAAACACACATGCCAGCTTTCGATATGTGTAGATCAGGAATTTTTACTATAACAGTAGTCTAACTTCGTTAAATCATGAATAGATTTACGCAAATGCATATAAATTCAGGAATAGAAATATCTTTTAAGCTTCGAATTAATTCTACCTTTGGAGAAGTCTTGTGACTCAGCGTCTACCCAGGTTTATCGCAATCGCGCTGCTGGTTTTTAGCCTGCCTGTCATGGCTGAAACAAAGAGTGTGTATACCGCTTCCAGTGATACCCATCGCACCGCGATTCTTGAGTTGTACACCTCCGAGGGTTGCAGCAGCTGTCCACCGGCCGATGAGTTCGTCGCTTCTCTGCCTGAGGCGGGGATAAACCTGGAGCAGGTCATACCTCTGGCTTTACATGTTGACTACTGGGATTACATCGGCTGGAAGGACCCGTATGCCAACAGCGAATTCGTCAGTCGTCAACGTAAAATCAGTGACCAGAATAATTCCGCGGTATATACCCCTCAGTTGGTGCTAAATGGAAAAAACGTCAGGGATGCCAGCAAATTCAAGGACGTGCTAGAGGACATCAACAACACCGGCGCCAATATCAATCTGGCATTGCAGGCATCATACCCCAGCGCTGATGAACTCACAGTAACGCTCAATGCAACTCCAGAGGACAAGCGCTTCAGCGGAAACAGTCAGATATACATTGGTCTTGCCGAAAATGACCTGACCAGCCGCATTAATTCTGGTGAAAACGCAGGCCGCACACTAAAGCATCAGCACGTCGTGCGGGTGTTGAAAGGCCCCTATGCGCTGAACAATTCTGATCAGACGCAGCTTGATGAGCGTTTTAAAGTCGATGAGCAATGGAACAAGGGAAACCTGGAACTGTTTGCCTTCGTGCAGAATAAAACCGATGGCGATGTGTTGCAGGCGCTGGCCCTGCCGTTGAAATAAGCCTTGATCGATGCCGCGGTTTGCAGCTTCGCTCTTCTGGGCCTACAGACTCCCAACATCTGGCGGTATGGATGCAAGGTCTCCTGAGAACAGCTTGGGTAAATTCAGCACCATTAACACCTGACCGTCAGCGTCACGAAACGACGCCAGGGAAAGCTCAAGCCAGAATGAGTTTTCCTCGGGTATTTCGCATGCGCTTGAATCGCTCACTCGAATGCGTTGGGGTGGGGCAATCAGTTTTATACAACCGTACTGTACGGGCATATCAGCGCTTTGCTGGAACGCCACAATACCTGCGAAGGGTTCTTTAGCAGTCTGTTGATATGGATTGACCCACGCATCGATGTCCATGACGGGCAATACATCTTCTTGCCAGACCAGTACCTGATGACAATGCAGCGGCGTGCAGGGCACCTCAAATAACTCCGGTTGATCGAAGATATGTATGAGCTGGAACTCACCCACCGCTGCCCGAAGTGAGGCGCTAAAACTTAACTTCCAGGCGTTTGTCTCAGACACTTGAGTTAGCCTGTCTGGCGAACAGCGGTATCACCCGCATCATCAGTAATCAACCGGTGAATGTGATCCACCAGATCAGGCGAGTGTACAACGATGTCGGCCTTACCGTCGTGTATCGACAGGTGGCTGACCGGTGTGTAGCCATTTCGCATGCACTCGGGAACAGGAGAGAGTTTAGGTATTGTGCCGAATTCTATTCGCTCTGCCCGCTCACACATGATCGCTATCAAGTCATCATTAACGGGCAGAATAATGCTGACTCTGCGTGACAGCGGCATTTCATTGAGCAGCTGCAAACGGCTGTTCAGACAATACGCAACCAGGTTGCCTTTATCGGTGGCCATTCGACCCACTGAATATCTTGTCCTGGCGTCGACACTCAATGCCCTGGCAGGCTCGACAGGGTGGCTGTGATTATCAAGCAGAAGCATATTCAGACCATCGAACGACACCCGTATATATTGATACCCTTGAACCACTGAATCGCCGTGCAGTGTGTCGGCCTGCCGTGTCATGCGGCCACCTGCAATAATGTTTGAATGGCGCTCATCAGTTCATCTTCCGAAAACGGTTTGACCAGATATTGGTTCACACCGGCAGCGTGTGCCTGAGCCTTATGCTTATCAGTGGAGCGGGAGGTAATCATGATGATCGGTATATGCCGGGTCGCCTCGTTTGAGCGGATATGCGCCGCAAGCTCCAGGCCGTTCATACGCGGCATTTCCAGATCGATAAGAAAGATATCCGGCAGTCTTTCGCGCATCACTTCCAGCGCATCCACTCCATCACGGGCGGATTTCACATCCAGCCCGGTATCCGCGATAAATTGTTCTAATGACCGCCGCGCACTGAGTGAGTCATCCACGACCAGCACGTAAGGTGGTTCTTCAATAGCATCATACTCATCCCTGGATTCAGGGACCCAATCAACTGTGGAAGAGATAGGCGTCTGCAATGCTTCAAGTATATCGATGACTGGCGCCACACTGCCATCACCCAGAATCGTGGCCCCAATCACACCACGCACTCTAGGCACATAACGACCCAGACTCTTGACTACGACGCTGCGGGTGGCAATGATCTCCTGCACTGCAACGGCGGTTTTATACTCGCCATTGCGCACCAGCAAAACGGCCAGGCAGGAGCGCCCGCTAGGATTCTGATCCGGCATGATATTCAGCTGACGATCTAGATATGTTACGGGGTATGTAGCATCCTCTATTCTAAACTGACTCCCGCCCTCTGCATCGAGAAATTCACCGGCGCTGGTAGAGAAGAGTTCCTCTATACCCCGGCAGGAGACCGCGACTGTGTCCTCGCCGACGCGGATCAAAAGCGAGTTTGACGCCAGAATGCTGGCCGGCAGATTAAGCACGATGCGCGTTCCCTTATGCTGTTCGGACTGCACCTGCAGAGAACCCTTCATACGCCGGACGCGGGTACTGACCACATCCAGCCCGATACCGCGGCCAGACGTCTGGGTTACCTCGCGGCGG
>JBGTHR010000314.1:0-6197 GCA_041746095.1 Gammaproteobacteria bacterium
CACCGCAAGCCCAGGTCAAAAAGGGCTGGGTGGTGCAGGTAGGAAGTTTTTCTCACCGTGACAACGCAAAATCCTTGCTGGATAAGTTGTTGTCGGCAGGCTTCGCGGCATTTATCGAGAATAGCCCGAATAATGGTAACGATGATATCTACCGAGTCAAAGTAGGCCCTGAAGAAATTCAAAAAGATGCTGAGCAACTACAGGTCAGGCTGCTGACAGAGGCTAAGGTCAAGGGGATAGTAGTCAGCTTTCCCTGATTCAAACTCCCGTCTGTGGTTTGAGAGTCTAAGGGTTTGAGAGTCTAAGGGTTTGAGACTCTTAGACTGTGTGGCGGTCATGATGGCTTTATTCCGGACTTACCTTACAATCATAAATTACCTATAGTCCCAAGGGAATTCTAACGTGCCATGGATTGATATTATCATCGTAACCATTGTCCTGATCTCGGCGGGCGTCAGCCTGCTCCGCGGTTTTGTCAAGGAGGCGATCTCCATGATCACATGGGTTGCAGCCATCTGGCTCGCCATCAGCTTTTCTGATCAGGTCGCTCAGTGGCTGCCACAATCATGGGAAAGCGCAAGCTTCAACCTGGGGGATACGGACTTTGATATCAGCAACATGCGTAAGGGTGTTGCATTTATTATACTGCTGGCTGGCGCCCTGATAACAGGCGCCATCATTAATGTCCTGATGAGCCGTGTCACACGCAATTCGATCCTCAGTGGCGCCGATCGCACTCTAGGTGTGCTGTTCGGCCTGGCAAGAGGGGCTGTTGTAGTCACCATTCTGGTGTTGGTCGCTGGCCTCACCACCGTTCCACAGACAGTAGAATGGAAGCAGGCAAGATTGCTTGATCCTTTTTATCGCGCCGCGATCTGGACACTAAACGTAATGCCGGAACGTTATTCCCGTTATTTCTCCTATTAAGCTGACATACTTGAATTCATGATTACTCCTCAGAACTATTCGGACTTTCCATAACCTATGTGTGGAATTATCGGCATCGTTGGCCGCAAGCCCGTCAATCAGGATATCTACGATGGATTGACTGTGCTTCAGCATCGAGGGCAGGATGCGGCAGGAATTGTCACCTACGATAAGGGCCGTCTCTATTACCGTAAAGGCAATGGGCTGGTGCGGGATGTATTTCATACTCGGCATATGGCGCGGCTGCAGGGAAACATGGGCATTGGACATGTGCGTTATCCCACGTCGGGTTCATCTTCTTCTGCCGAGGCCCAGCCTTTCTATGTCAATTCTCCTTATGGGATCACGCTGGGCCACAACGGTAATCTGACCAATGTGGACGTCCTCAAGAATGAATTATTCGTGCAGGACAAGCGTCATCTCAATACGGACTCCGATTCGGAAATACTCCTGAATATATTTGCCCATGAGCTGATCCATGAGAACAAAATAAGACTCAGTGTGCAGGATATCTTTAATGCCGTGAGTGGCGTACATCGCCGTTGTAAAGGCGCCTATGCAGTCACTGCGATGATTACGGGTTATGGCATTCTTGCCTTCAGGGATCCGTTCGGCATTCGCCCCATCGTGTTTGGCAAGCGTGATTCCGCGCATGGCCCGGAATATATGGTGGCATCCGAAAGTGTCGCACTGGATGTTCTGGGTTACACACTCATTCGCGATCTGCTGCCCGGCGAAGCAATATTCATTGACATAGAAGGCAATGTTCACACCCAGCAGTGTGCGGAACACTGGATGCATTCGCCCTGTATCTTTGAGTATGTCTATTTTTCCCGGCCGGATTCTGTCATCGATAATGTATATGTGCAGAAGGCCCGCATGCGCATGGGCAAGCGTCTGGCCAGCAAGATTCTTAAAAAATGGCCGGATCATAAGATTGATGTTGTCATACCGATCCCCGATACCAGCCGCACCGCGGCCCAGGAGATTGCCTACAAACTGGGCGTGAAATACCGCGAAGGGTTTATCAAGAATCGCTACATAGGCCGCACCTTTATCATGCCTGGACAGCGGCAGCGCAAGAAATCCGTGCGTCAGAAGCTGAATCCGCTGCGACTGGAATTCGAGGGCAAAACCGTACTGCTGGTGGATGACTCAATCGTCCGTGGCACGACCTCCAAGGAAATCGTGCAGATGGCCCGGGATGCGGGCGCCCGTAAAGTCTATTTTGCTTCGGCCTCGCCACCGATACGTTTCCCAAATGTCTATGGGATTGATATGCCGGCCGCCAACGAGCTGATTGCGCATAACCGTAATGTCGATGAAGTATGCAGCGCTATTGGCGCAGATCGTTTGATCTATCAGGATCTGGATGATCTGGTTGAGGCGGTGCGCAAGGGTAATCCTAACCTGCGAGACTTTGATTGTTCTGTGTTTACCGGCAAGTACATCACACAGGTCAGCGACAAGTATCTTAAATCGCTGGAGGCGAAGCGCAATGACGCCAGCAAATCATCACGTGAGAAGGACGGTTCAGGAATCGATTTATACAGCAGCGCCTGACCTGTTCAGCGCAGCGTTTATTAGCCATGCCGACTGATGTATTCAAACTGAAATCATGGCAGGCTAATTTTGATCGATTCAGGACTAATCAATTTCTGCATCATGCGGCTAATCTGGCAATCAGTATTGGTCAGCAACGGCTCTATCTGATCTCTGGCGAAAGTCAGCTTTGCAACTATTCAGTATCAACCAGTAAGTTTGGCACGGGAAGCCGCGAGGGTAGCCTTAAGACGCCACTGGGTATGCATAGTATCTCGGACAAAATTGGCGGCGGGTGTGTCTCAGGTACGGTATTTCGTGGTCGTGAAAATACCGGTCAAATTGTTCAAGTTGATGCCGGGTCAGGCGCTGAGTCAGCAGAAGATCTGATCACTACGCGGATCTTACGCCTTAAAGGGCTGGAGCCGGGCGTTAATTGCGGGCCTGGCATCGATTCTTACGAGCGTTACATTTATATTCATGGCACACCCCACGAATCCATGATCGGGCAGCCTGCCTCACAGGGATGTATCCGTATGACTAATCTGGATGTGATGGACTTGTTTGATCATGTCGAGATAGGCGCGCTGGTCTTAATCGAAGAATGATACACACCAATCAAGTCGAATCAGGAATTTCCTCCAGACAATATCCATCGGCTGTGCAACTCAGCAGGCTGCCCTGTTCGTACCAGTCTCCAAGCACGATGCGTGTTACGGGTTGATCATCAATGCTGAAATTATGAATCGCCGGACGATGCGTATGGCCATGAATCAGGAGGTTTAGAGAATGCTGTTGCATGACAGACACCACGGCCTGTTGATTGACATCCATGATCTCCATGGATTTTTTTCCCGTCTCGCTGCGGCTTTTATTACGCAAATAAGCTGCAATCGACTGACGGCGTTGTATGCTGAGCGATAGCAGCAGGCGTTGCATCATTTTATTGCGGGTTTTGCGGCGGAACCGCTGATAAGCCACATCATCGGTACACAGTGTATCGCCATGCATGATCAAGGTTCGCTGTCCGTACAGGTCAATCACGCAGGATTCTGGAAGGATTTTGCAGCCTGTGCGTCTGGCAAAGTCATTGCCAACCAGGAAATCACGATTGCCATGCAGAAAATAGGCGGGAACATTCTGTTCCGTCAGATACATTAACCCCTGTATTACAGGCTTAAGCCCTCTAGCGGGGTCGTCGTCACCTAACCAGTGTTCAAACAGATCGCCCAGAATATAAAGCGCATCCGCGCCGCGTGCGCGATGTTTTAAAAAGTGCTCAAAGAGCCGAAGAATATGTGGACGTTCCCTGTCCAGGTGCAGGTCAGAGATAAACAGCGTCTCCGGCATTCTGCGTCCGTTATTTCACCACAGAAACATTCTCAATGATTACCGGTTCCGCTGGCACGTCCTGATGAGGTCCTTTATCTCCAGTAGAGACCTTGGCGATGGCATCCACCACATCCATTCCTTCAGTGACCTTGCCAAACACACAATAGCCCCAGCCCTGTGACGTCTCACTGGAAAAATTCAGGAAATCATTATCTTTAAGATTGATAAAAAATTGCGAGGACGCAGAATGCGGGTCCGGAGTGCGGGCCATGGCAATCGAGCCGCGCGCATTTTTCAAGCCGTTACTGGCTTCATTCCTGATATTGTCACGAGTTTCTTTCTCGGACATCTCGGGTGAGAATCCACCACCCTGAATCATGAAACCAGGAATAACGCGATGAAAGACCGTGCCTTTAAAAAATCCATCGTTGGCATACGTGACAAAATTTTCGACAGTCATAGGAGCATTTTTCGCGTCCAGTTCAAGTGTGATCGTGCCTTTGCTGGTTTCCATGGCGACAGTAACGGTATCGGTCATTTCGCAAAATCCTGTAGTCAGTTGAAGTACGCTCATCAGGAGCGCAGCAGAAAAAATATGTTTCATAGGTTTGGAGTCCTTAAAAAAATACCAGTGGCATAATATAGCCTGCGGAAACATAACGGAAGTCAGCAGGTTAGCATAATGAGTCCAGGCTTCGCAGGTTGACTGGAGAATGAATCAGACCATACAGGATGGATATGTTGCAAATCTTTAATACCCTCACGCGCAAAAAAGAGCTGTTTAAACCCATAGTCCCCGGCAAAGTTCGCATGTATGTCTGCGGCATGACCGTCTATGATTATTGTCACATTGGGCATGCGCGCGTGCTGGTGGTGTTTGATGTGATCGTTAGGACACTGCGGGAGCGCGGATATGACGTTACCTATGTGCGTAATATCACCGATATCGACGACAAGATTATTCAGCGCGCCAATGAAAATGTTGAGGATTTCAATGATTTGACCGCGCGTTTCATTGAGGCCATGCACGAGGATTCTGCTCGACTGGGTATAGTGCCGCCCGATATCGAGCCGCGTGCGACTGAGTCCATGCAGGCTATTATTAATATGATCAATACGTTGCTGGACAAGGGGTTCGCATATGCGAGTGAAAATGGAGATGTCTACTATGATGTCTCACGGTTTACAGAATACGGCAAATTATCCGGCAAGGCCCCCGCTGACTTGCGTGCAGGTGAACGGGTAGAGGTCAATGAGGACAAGGATGACCCACTTGATTTCGTCCTATGGAAGACCGCCAAGCCGAACGAGCCTTATTGGGACTCGCCATGGGGAAAGGGTCGGCCTGGCTGGCACATTGAATGTTCAGCTATGTCCAAAGAATGCCTGGGAACGCATTTTGATATCCACGGAGGCGGGATGGATTTGCAGTTTCCACATCATGAGAATGAAATCGCCCAGAGTGAGGCTGCCTCATCCGAGCACTTTGTTAACTACTGGATGCATAACGGTTTTGTACGCATTAATGAAGAAAAGATGTCAAAATCGCTGGGCAACTTCTTTACTGTACGGGAGGTCTTTGAGCACTACCAGCCAGAAGAGGTGCGCTATTTCATTTTGTCCAGCCATTACCGTAGCCCACTGAATTATTCTGATGAACAACTTGCCAATGCCAAGGCAGCCATAACCCGATTTTATACCGCGCTGCGCGGCTTGCCGCCAGCACAATCTGAGGATATCGGCGATTTTCAGGAACGTTTTGACCAGGCCATGGATGATGATTTCAATACATCTGAGGCGCTGGCCGTAATGTTTGATCTTGCCCGCGATATCAATCGTCTGCGAGGAGACAAAGACAATCAACAGGCGGCTGCAATGGCTGCCCTGTTGAGACATCTGGGTAACACGCTGGGCCTTCTGCAGCAGTCCCCCGAGAACTATCTGCAGGCTGGCATCGGCCAGGATCGGCTTGATAATGATGAAATCGACTCACTGATAGCGAAACGATTGCAAGCCAGAGCGAATAAACACTGGGCAGAAGCAGATCGAATCAGGGACGTCTTACAGGCTAATAAAATTGTGCTGGAAGATACACCCGATGGCACAAACTGGCGTCGTGAGTGATCTCTGAACACATAGACACTGATAAACATTGCTGGTTGTTATATAGTTGACATTGACGGTTCAGGGTATGCACACGTATCATGCCCGGCCTTGCGAGGTATAGCGCAGTCTGGTAGCGCACCTGCTTTGGGAGCAGGGGGTCGGGGGTTCGAGTCCCTCTACCCCGACCACTATAGTAACTAAATGCCCGCAGGGCGAAGTACAGGGAGGTACGGAGTAATCCTGCCATCGGCAGGAGGTGAATAGAAGGTAGCACGATTCAGCGCCCGTAG
>JBGTHR010000315.1:0-2663 GCA_041746095.1 Gammaproteobacteria bacterium
GTTCCGTGATTTTCCATACCTGTACGATGGCAGTTATGAATATGAGGAAAAATACCTCAAAACTTATATAGACTCGCCCGGTAGCGTGATCGTGCTTGCCATGGATGGAGATAAAATAATCGGCGCATCAACAGGCATGCCCATGCAGAATGAAACGGATGTGGTAAAACGTCCATTTATGGAACATGGCTATGACCTGGATCGCGTCTTTTATTTTGCAGAATCTGTCCTAAATAAATCCTGCCGTGGCCTTGGACTTGGCGTGCAGTTCTTCCATCAGCGTGAGGCCCATGTGCAGGATCAGGGTGAATTTGACTACACCTGCTTTTGTGGAGTTGAGCGCCCTGAGAATCACCCATCGCGGCCAGCAGACTTTGTACCGCTGGCTCCATTCTGGAACAGGCGTGGTTACCAGCGTCACCCTGAACTGACTACGATGTTCTCCTGGCGGGATCTGGACGAAGCCGCCGAGACCGAAAAAACCATGGTGTTCTGGATGAAATCGCTGAAGCCAGATACTGCACATGACACATGAAGCCCATTGTATTGTTGCGAGTGCGCAATATCCTATAGACTTCCTGGAAAGCTGGAAACAGTATGAAAACAAGATCGCATTATGGGTAGAAGACGCAGTAAAACATGACGCTCAACTGCTGATCTTTCCGGAATATGCCAGCATGGAGCTGGCATCGCTGTTTTCAATAGTAGTACGTTCCAGTCTTGAACGGCAAATTGCTGCCATGCAGCAATACCTGCCCGCATACATTCAACTATTCCAGAGGCTATCAGTCCAGCATGGCGTGTACATACTCTCGGGGACATTTCCCGTCGATTCAGGTGGCGTAATATACCGTAATCGCGCACTGTTATTCGCGCCCAGCGGAACCTATGACTTCCAGGAAAAACTCCAGCTGACGCGCTTCGAGAATGAGCAGTGGAATATACAGCAGGGCGATGAGATACGGGTATTTGCAACTTCTCTGGGCAGAATTGCGATTAATGTCTGCTATGACTGCGAGTTTCCTGCCATTGCACGCCAGCAGATTGAAGCTGGGGCTGAGATACTCCTTGTACCGAGTTGTACGGATACGCTGGCCGGATACAATCGTGTCAGGATTGGTTGTCAGGCGCGCGCACTGGAAAACCAGTGTTATGTGGTGCAGTCGTCAACAGTTGGTGCAGCCAGCTGGTCTGAAGCCGTCGATGTAAACGTAGGTGCGGCAGCGGTATACTCACCCGTCGATCGCGAATTCCCGGAGCATGGCATTCTGGCTATCGGCGAGTTGAATGCGAGCCAGTGGGTTTACGCCGAACTGGATTGCAGAAAGTTGCATGCTGTGCGCAACGAGGGGCAAGTATTAAATCACCGTGACTGGTCCGGACAGTTCAGACCAGACCTTGCAAGCGCCAGGACCATTCCATTGTGATCGTACGACGAGTTATCGAATAAATATACTGCTGGTCATTTGCTCACAACAACCAACGACTCAAATGGATTCCGGCAGTCAATTTTACCTGTTAACACAAAAGCGTTTTGCGCCGTTTTTTATCACCCAATTTTTAGGCGCCTTTAACGACAACGCATTCAAATTTGCCCTGCTGCTGATCATTGCGTTTCAGTCTGAACAGATCGTAGCGGTCAATAGTGACACACTGACTAATCTCAGTAACGCCTTATTTATTCTGCCGTTCTTTTTGTTCTCGGCAACAGCCGGGCAACTTGCCGACATATATGAGAAGTCACGTCTGATTCAGCTTATCAAACTGCTGGAAATCGTGATTATGCTATGCGCCGCTGCAGCATTCTATTTTAATAGCGTCCCGTTGTTGATTGGTCTGCTGTTTCTGCTCGGAACCCAATCCACGCTGTTTGGTCCGGTGAAGTATTCGATATTGCCACAGCAGCTGAAGAGCACCGAATTGATCGGTGGCAATGCACTGGTGGAAACCGGGACGTTTCTAGCCATCCTGACCGGAACCATTCTGGGTGGAAAGCTCATTGGTCTGGCAGAACACGGCAGCCTGTATGTATCACTGACACTCTTGACTGTCGCCGTGCTGGGCTATTTAGCCAGCACGGGTATACCTACGACTCCGGCAACCACACCCGAACTCAAGATCAACTGGAATCCGATTAATGAGACCTGGCGCATCCTGCGGTATGCCCATTCGGACCGCGTAATCTTTCAGGCAATACTGGGTATATCATGGTTCTGGTTTCTGGGGGCGATCTATCTAACCCAATTGCCCAACTACACACGGCTGACTCTGGGTGGCAACAGCGATGTGGTCACATTGCTGGTGACAATGTTTTCCATTGGCATCGGCCTGGGTTCATTGCTGTGTGAACGTCTATCCGGGCGTCGCACGGAAATTGGCCTGGTGCCTTTCGGTTCTATCGGGCTTACGATCTTCAGTATTGATCTGTTCTTTACTCAACCTGTGCTGACGAGTACTGACCTGATGGGCACAGTGGCGTTTATCCAGCAGTCTCACGGCTGGCGCGTCATGGCTGACATCATCCTTATCGGTACGTTTGGTGGATTTTACATCGTACCGCTGTATGCATTGATTCAGGAACGCAGTGCAGCCGGTCATCGATCACGCATAATTGCAGCCAATAATATTGTCAATGCCTTGCTGGTGGTGCTGTCATCGATTAT